>NZ_NASN01000004.1:0-101341 GCF_002142015.1 Gilliamella sp. A7 | reverse complement strand
TATTTTAATCACTTAACACATATATATTAATGAAGCTTATATCTTGTGTTAAATAATTGTTTTTATTGATTTTAAATTTTTTTTAAGATTAAAGTTCTTTAATTTAAAAATTTTTTCATAATAAGAATTAATATCTGATTAAAAAAAGTTTGAGGAAAGGGGTTTTTTAGCTATAAAAATTGACTATATTTGCTGATTTTTTCCAAAATCAGGGAGTTATAATCACCAGATTTATGCTGTTATAATAGATTATCGATTATTGCTTATAGATGAAATATGCAAACTAAAATAACAATTATAGGTGCTGGCGCTGCAGGGCTTTTTTGTGCTGGTCTGTTGGGACAACAAGGTCATGATGTTACTGTCATTGATAACGGTAAAAAATTAGGTCGTAAAATCTTAATGTCTGGTGGTGGTAAATGTAATTTTACCAATCTTAATGTCGAAGCAAATCACTATATTTCTGAAAATCGTCACTTTTGTAAATCTGCTTTAAAACGGTTTAGCCAATGGGATTTTATCCAATTGGTTAATCAATATGCTATTGCCTATCATGAAAAAGATCATGGTCAGCTATTTTGTGATAATTCAGCGCAAGATATTGTCGATATGTTGGTCAAAGAGTGCCAAAAAGGGCAAGTTAAATTTATGTTAAAAACACAACTTGAAGATGTTGATGAAGAACAACAAGGATTTAAGTTATCTACTTCACAGGGTTGTGTTTATACTGATAAATTAATTGTGGCAACGGGTGGACAATCTATGCCTGCACTTGGTATGACCGCTATTGGTTATAAAATTGCTGAAAAATTTTCTATCCCAGTGGTATCTGTAAAAGCTGGGCTAGTGCCGTTTACCTTACATAAACCTTTGTTAGCTGTATTATCGACGTTAGCAGGAATTGCGTTACCAGTTGAAGTATCGAATGAACGCATTAGTTTTAAAGAGAATCTATTATTTACCCATCGAGGATTATCTGGACCAGCTATTTTACAAATATCCAGTTATTGGCAAGCAGGAGAAGCCATCACGATCAATTTATTGCCTGACTTTAACTTTGAGGATGATTTTAAACCTCTGTTAGATAATAATCGTAATCAAAGTCTCAAAAATTGTTTAGCACAAATATTACCTAAGCGGTTAATTGAAGCATTAATACAACTAAATTTGATTGTTGATTTAACTGTTAAACAGTTAACACCTACTCAGCAACAAGCGCTGTATCAGACATTAACAACATGGAATGTAATACCAAATGGAACGGAAGGTTATCGTACCGCAGAAGTAACTTTAGGCGGAGTGAGTTGCGATGCGTTATCTTCAAAAACCATGGCCGCACAAAAACAGCCTAATCTTTATTTTATTGGTGAGGTTGTTGATGTAGCTGGTTGGCTTGGTGGTTATAATTTCCAATGGGCTTGGAGCAGTGCATTTGCCTGCGCCCAAGCCTTGAGTCAAATATAATCAACTATCAATAACACCCATTTGGATATGATATTTTTTCACTTTATATTGTAATGTCGTTCGTGAGATATTGAGTAATTTTGCTGCAGTAATAATTTTACCATTGGCTTGATTTAATGCATCAATGATAAGTTGCTTTTCATAATGTTCAACTTGTTCGATTAGATTATGATTACCCGTTAACTCGTTAATACTTGGTTTTTCTATCTTATTTTCAAGTTGATGTTGTGGATAAGGGCTATGAATATCAAATAGTTCTTCATCGAGAATAATTTTTTGTAATTCACCAGGTTCATTTTGTAATACCATACTACGGACAATCGCATTTTCCAGCATTCGTACATTGCCTGGCCACGGTGCTGACATTAATTGCTGCAACGCATGTTCACTGATACCGGTGATCACTATATTGACATCAGTTTTATGTTTATCGATAAAATATCGTGCCAATACAGGGATATCTTCTTGTCTTTCCCGTAAGGCTGGAAGTTTGATTAAACCAACATTTAATCGATAAAATAAGTCACTGCGCATTTTACCGCTTTTTAACAATTCCGCTGGAGACTCATTCATCGCCGCTACAATTCGTACATCAGCATATTTCTCTTTATTTCCACCTAAAGACCAATAGGTTTTTTCTTGCAAAAAGCGTAATAGTTTGCTTTGCATTTCAAGAGGCATAGCGTTGAGTTCATCAAGAAATAAGGTTCCGCCATTGGCCAGTTCGAGATAACCTTGACGATTTTCAGCACCGGTAAAGGCTCCTTTAACCGTCCCAAATAAAGTACTTTCAATCAATGTGGTTGGTAAAGCGCTACAGTTTAGTGAAATGAATGCTTTATCTCGGCGTTGACTGGTTTGATGAATTAAGCGAGCAAATAGCTCTTTCCCTGTACCAGTTTCACCAACAACTAATACCGGAACATCATTACTACCTAAAATATTAGTTTGATCGATAACCTCTTGCATTTTTTTCGACGCAAAAACAATTTCTGGTAGCGGTTGTTCTTTATTGTGATATAACTTTCTATTAAGGCGAAAAACCTGATCTTGCAACTGCCTAACATTGGATATATTTCGACCTATTTCAACTGCACCGATAATCTCTTTATGATGATTATAAAGCGGTACTGTTGTGTGTTGATAATCAACTAATTTACCCACATGATTATAGTAAGTTTGATAGGTATCTTGATATTCTTTACCTTGTAAAGCTTGTAGCATAGTACTATCTTCTTTTTTCAAATTAGGGTAAACTTTAAGCATTGGTTTACCGATGGCTTGCTCCATTGTATAACCATCAAGTACTGCGCTTTCCTGATTGTAGTAAATATATTTACCTTCTTTATCAATAATAGCCATTGGTTGATGTATTAAATCAAAAAAATGTTTAAATATTTCCAATGCTTGTAATAATTCAGGATCAATTATCATGATTCTAAAACCTTTTAAAAATTGGATTATTGCTAAGTATAGCTAGCGTTGATTTAAATATCTTTCAAGTATTACTAAAAATAGTGACAAATTTTCGTCAGAAAAACATATTTCTTACTAAATGACTAGTATTTTATTTGTAATTATTTCGTTAAGATTTTGATTATTTGTGTTTTTATAAGTTGGCACGTTGATTGCATTGTAAGTGAGTAATCTTTTTACTTACCTTTTTTATGTACTAATTAACTGGAGGTCATATGTCCGACACAATTATGTCAAATTATAACAAATTACGTACCGATCTAATAACAAAAGATCGTCGTTTCAGTGCGCAAAACGGCAAACTTTGTTTTGATGGTGTGAATTTGGAAGAATTAGCAAAGAAATATCCAACACCTTTCTATGTATTTTCTGAAAAAGAAATCGATCGTAATATTCAGGAAATCAAAGATTCGTTTAAAGCTCATCCAAACACTAAAATTTTCTATGCATCAAAAACATGTTCTGTAATGGGTGTGCTTAAAGCGATTAAAGATGCTGGTATCTATGCTGAAGCGAACTCAATGTTTGAAGTGCGTAAATGTTTAGAAATTGGTTTCCCTGGTAGCCAAATTGTTTTCAATGGTGTAGTTAAAAAACCGGTAGATTTAGAATTTGCTATTCAAAATGATCTTTATATCATCAACGTTGATAGCTTATATGAATTAGATATCATCGATGAAATTTCTCGTCGTTTGAAAAAAATGGCTAATGTTTGTGTGCGTGTTGAGCCAAATGTTCCATCTGCTACTCATGCAGAATTAGTTACTGCTTATCATGCTAAATCAGGTATTGATTTAGAACAAGCTGAAGAAACTTGTCGTCGTATTCTTGAAATGCCTTATGTACATTTACGTGGTTTACATATGCACGTGGGTGACCAAGTGCCAGAAGCAGAACCATTTGCTAAAGCGACTAAAGTATTAGTTGATGAATCACGCCGTTTAGAAGAAGTTTTAGGCATTAAGTTTGATTTAATCAACGTTGGTGGTGGTATTCCTGTTCCTTATAAATATGATGATGAAAATGGTAATCCATTACAAGACAACATGTATGCAGGTATTACAGCACAAGATTTCGCTGATGCGGTAATTAGTGAAGTTCATAAATGGCGTAAAGATGTTGAAATCTGCATCGAACCAGGCCGTAAAGTTACCGGTTCAGCAGGTGTACTTTTAACTGAAGTTGCTTGTGAAAAACGTAAAACTAACTACGATTTAGATGGTAACATCGAAGAACATGTTGAATGGAAATTTGTTGACGCAGGTTATAGCGTATTATCTGATAGTCAACATTTTGATTGGTTCTTCTATGTATATGATGCATCAAAAATTACTGAACAACATGATGAATACATTAAATTAGCTGGTCCATTATGTGATGGTGGTGACTATTTCCATGTTGGTGTTAAAGGTGAAGAATTCTTATTACCTAAAGACACTGAGATTGGCGATATCATTGCTTTCCTTGACGCTGGTGCTTATACCATCGAAAGCCAAACGGTTTATAACAATCGCCCACGTACGGCTGTTGTTATGATTGATAAAGAAGGCAAAGACCGATTGATTCGCCGTGAAGATACTTACGAGGATATGGTTGGATACGACGTGTATTAATCATGAGCTATCTGGGGCACTCAGTGCTCCAGATATTATAATGTGAGGTTATTTTATGAGTGATTCTAAAGATTCAAGTTTACTTGGTATTAAAGACATTGTGTTTATGAATGTCATTGCGATTCTAAGTTTACGTCAAATTCCTAATGTTGCTCCTTATGGAGCGTCAGCAATGGTGCTTTGGCTACTTGCTGCATTTTGTCTGTTTTTCCCATTAGCTATGGTTTGTGGCGAACTTTCTACTGGTTGGCCTAAAGATGGTGGGATATTTGTCTGGGTAAAAGAAGCGTTTGGTAAACGAATTGGCTGGATAGTAGTCGTTTGTTTCCTATTCTCATGCGTGCTTTTCTTCCCACTCATGTTGCAATTTGGTTTTACTGCAATTGGTTACATGTTTAGTCCTGAATTAGCACAAAATCAGGTGTTTATTGGTGTTGGCTCTATGGTGGTATTCTGGATCTTAACATTAATGAATATTAAAGGGATGAAATGGACTAAAATCATTAACAGTGTTAGTGCATGGTTAGGGGTATTTATTCCTGCTGGTATTATCGTGTTATTAGCTATTGTATGGTTAATGACTGGTCATCCAATGGCAACTGATTATAGCCATGTTAGTGATTGGATTCCGGATTTAAGTAGCTGGGACACTATTGTATTTTTATCAAGCATGATGTTCGCTTTTGCTGGACTTGAAGTTGCACCAATGATTGCTGGTCGTACTCGTGATCCACAACGAGACTTCCCTAAAGCAATGGCAGTATCTGCAATTGTTATTGTAGGTATCTATATGATCGGAACTTGGGCAATTAATACTTTATTACCTGCTGCTGATACTGATATTGTTGCCGGTGTAATGCAAGCGATGGAAGCTGCTGCTGAAGAATTAAATATGCCTTGGTTATTACCTGTAATGGCAATCTGTTTATTCTTTGGTGCATTAGGTCAAATTAACTCATGGTTAGTTGGTCCTATCTATATGTTACAAGAAGCATCAAAAGAAGATAACTTACTTGGTGAACGTATTGGTCGTTTACATCCAGTATATCAAACACCAGCATTTGCTTTAGTTATCCAAGCGATAATTGTAACGGTACTTTGCTTCTCAACATTTGTATCGCCAAGTATTGCCGCTGCATATTGGATGTTAACCGCATTAACAACCATTTGTTATTTTATTCCTTACTTAGTAATGTTTATTGCCTATTATCGTTTACGTATTACTCAACCAGATGTACCGCGTAGCTTTAAGATCCCAGGTAAAGTATTACCAATTGTTTTACCAGGTTTAGGATTCTTATCTACATTATTTGCGGTGATCTTAGTCTTTATTCCACCTGCACAAATTGATATGGGTGGATATGTTGAGTATATCGCTAAAATTGTTGGTGGCGCAGTGCTTGCAATTGTGTTAGCTGAATGGATATACCATCGCGCACAAAAACGTAATCGCTTGCAACAACAATAAGATATAGAGGAGTAATTTATGTACAAACCTATATTAGAAATTGATTTAGGTAAATTAAAAGACAATGCTCGTGTTGAAAAAGAGCTATTAGCTAAACACGGCATTGAAGTTATGGCTGTAAATAAAGTTTTTGATGGTTGCATTGAAACTGCCAAAGCAGTGCTTGATGGTGGTATTGATGTTATTGCTGAATCAAGAACCTACAATTTGAAGAAACTTAAAGATGCATTAAATTGTAAAACTTGCCTATTACGCAGCCCTTGTTTAAGTGAAATCAGTGAAGTTGTTAAGTATGCTGATATCAGTTTAAACAGTGAAAAACAAGTTATTCAAGCACTTTCTGATGAAGCGGTAAAACAGCAAAAAGTCCATCAAGTTTTATTAATGGTGGATATGGGGGATTTACGCGAAGGGATTTGGTTTGAACATGTAGACGATATTATTGAAACGGTCAAACTGATCCTTTCTTTACCCGGTGTTGAGCTTTATGGGCTTGGTACTAACTTTAACTGCTATGGAACTGTGCTACCGACAGTGAAAAATGGCGTAGATTTTTTACACATAGCACGCAAAGTTGAAGAAGCTTGTAATATCAAGATCAAATATCTATCTGCTGGTAACTGTACTAGTTACCATCTGCTTGATAAAGGGATCTGGCCAGAAGGACTAAATCACATCCGTATTGGTGGTTTACATGAGTTTGGTATTGAGTATGTCGATATGAAATATCTTGATGAGTTTCATCACTCAAACAAACCGGTCGAGAAAGCTTGTAGTGACATGTATAAATTATATGCACAAGTTATCGAACTTAATAGTAAACCTACCGTGCCTGTTGGTGAATTAGGTGTTGATGCCTTTTTGAACAGCAAAACTTTTGTTGATCACGGTACTCGTAAACGAGCTTTGCTTGCTTTTGGTCGTCAAGATGTGCCGGCGGAAAACTGTGTACCGGTTAATGATAACATTACGGTATTAGGTCAAACGAGTGATCATACTATCGTTGATATTGAAGATGTTTCTGAAACATTGCGAGTTGGCGATATGATCGTTTTTGAGCTTGATTACACAGCTCTGCTTATGGCTTGCCAAACCAACGGCGTAGAAAAACGATTTGTTTATTAATATATAACTGCTGCTGGGCAACCAGCAGCTATTATTGATTACTAGGCGGTTTACATGGCAACATCAGAACCTCAAGAAAGTCCTTATCCCAGTACTTTAAAGAAAAACTTAAAGAATCGTCATTTATTGATGATTTCATTAGGTGGTTCAATTGGTACAGGATTATTTATTGGTATTGCAGCGCCACTTAGCACGGTTGGACCTTTAGGGACCATTATCGCTTATCTACTTGCCGGCAGTATTATGCTGTCTACCATGCTTTGCTTAGGTGAACTTTCTTGCGCATTCCCTCATGCAGGGTCTTTCCAGCATTATGCATTAATGTTTATTCCACATCCTATTTGGAGTTATACTATTGGCTGGTTATATTGGTTAAGCTGGGTACTATCTATGGCTGCTGACTTAACAGCGGCGTCTATGATTGCTCATCAAGTTTTTTCCTCTATTCCTATCTACATTCTTAGTCTAATTATTCTAACCGTTATCACTTGTGTTCATTTAACCTCTGTTCGAGCTTTTGGTGAAAGTGAATATTGGTTTTCAACAATCAAGGTATTAGCCATTATTACGTTTATAGTAGTTGGTATATATCTACTTTATCAACAATATAATCAAACACATGTGTTACCAACTTTTAAGACAGAGCAGGGCTGGTTTCCTAATGGATTTTTATCAATCTTTGTTTGTATGACTATTGTGACTTATTCATTTCAGGGGGTTGAATTAATTGGTAGTGCCGCAGGTGAAGCGCAATCACCCCAAACTGTTTTGCCTAAAATTATCACCGGTGTGGCGTTTCGGATAATTTTGTTTTATGTGTTAGCAATAGCCGTGTTAGCACTGGTATATCCCTATGGTACAACACATGATGAAATTAGCCCATTTGTTTGGGTATTCAATAAAGCGGGGATAACCTTTGCATCGTATGCAATGCTGTTTGTTATATTTTGTGCTGCGATTTCGGCTGCTAATTCGGCAGTTTATGCTAGTTCTAGAATGTTATGGTCGATGGCTCAGGATAATTTAGCACCAAAATATTTCTCAGAAGTGAATAAACGTGGCGTGCCAACCAAAGGAATATTGTTTATTGCTATTATTGCTTTAGTTTCGCTATTTTCTAAGTATATCGCAGCTGAAAAATTATACCTCTATTTAGTAGCAAGTACTGGGCAAGTTGGTTGTTTTGCTTGGATTATTATTGCTTGGTGTCAGTATCAATTTCGGAAAGGCGTAAATGAAGGTAAATACAGTAAGGATATGATTAAATTTAAATCCCCACTATTTCCTTGGTTAGCGATAATATCTATTACCGTTAACATTGTTATTATTGTTGGGGTCTGGTTTGGTGAATCAGGACATTTTATTTTATTATCTGAGGTAATCTTAATTTTTGTTATCTTGAGTTCATACTACTTTTTTAAAAAACGAAAAGTTAAGTTGGATAACCAAATAGATTAATCATATTCATTATATATGTAATCACCTAATGATTAATTATCGGTGATTACATACAATCAAATATTAATATTTGCTGACAATACACAAATTCTATTTCTAACCTATTGTTAGCCAAATTATTTTAAGAATGCGGAGACACCTGTAAATACCACTTGCGCTGCAATAGCCGATATTAATAACCCCGTTAGTTTTGATAGAATAGCAATGCCTGTATTTTTTAATACTTTAGCAATGCTTTTAGCGCATAATAGCATGGCGTAAATACCACTAGAGGCAATTAATAGAGAAATTGCACCAATCAAATTTTGCATAATACCAACTGAACTTGTGCCCATTACAATAATTGTACCGATTGATGCTGGCCCCATACATAATGGTATTGCTAGTGGTACGACACTAATATCATCATCGTCACTATGAATTTTATTTTTTTCCGGTGAATCATTCATTAAAGCAACAGCGGTAATAAACAGTAATGCTCCCGAGCCAATTCTAAACGCATCGAGTGTAAAACCGAACACACTAAACATGGCATTACCAAAAAAGAATAGCACAATACCAATAATAAATACTGCACAAGATGTTTTTAATGCTATTTTGCGACGTTGTGCTTCATCATATTGTTTGGTACCACTTAAAAATGCACTTAACACTGCTGGTGGCGTCATCAATGCGAATAACTTGGTTGTGGTGGCAAGAATCTCAACAAGATAGTTATCCATTATGTTACCTTTTATATCATTTAGATATTACTTGAATTGTGTCAACGATTGTTGGCGGGAATGAACATTTACTATACACATAAAAACGGTCACCATAAAGGTGACCATTTTAATTGGATATATTTTAATTAGTTTATTAAATATGAACCAATTGGAATTAGTTAAGGCGCTCTTTGATACGAGCTGCTTTACCACGAAGTTCGCGTAAGTAGTAAAGTTTAGCTTGACGTACTTGACCACGGCGTTTCACAGTAATTGAATCAACAATTGGTGAGTGAGTTTGGAATACTCGTTCAACACCTTCGCCATTCGAAATTTTACGTACTGTAAATGCAGAATGTAAACCACGATTACGAATTGCTACAACTACACCTTCATATGCTTGAAGACGTTTTTTGTTACCTTCAACAACCCATACTTTAACTTCTACCGTATCACCCGGGCGAAAAGACGGGATGTCTTTTTTCATTTGTTCTTGTTCTAATTGCTGAATAATTGCATTTTTCATAATTTTGTCTCTTACTAGTTATACTGAAATATTATTGGCTCGGTTTATCACGATATTCCTGTTGAAATTCAGTGAGTAAACGTTGCTCTTCATCAGTCAGAGCTAGATTTTCAAGAAGATCTTCTCTTCTCAACCAAGTTCGTCCTAGTGATTGTTTTAATCGCCAACGACGAATCGCTTCATGGTGACCAGACATTAATACATCGGGCACCGCCATTCCATCTAACACCTCTGGACGAGTATAGTGAGGGCAATCAAGTAAACCGTTAGCAAAAGAGTCTTCTTCTGCCGATGATTCATGATTTAACACTCCAGGGATAAACCTTGCTAATGCATCAATCATTGTCATCGCCGGTAATTCACCGCCACTTAACACGTAATCCCCAATTGACCATTCTTCATCAATTTCGGTTTGGATAACGCGTTCATCTATACCTTCGTATCGTCCACAAATCAAAATCAATTTTTGATATTGTGACAACTCGCAAACTCCCTGTTGGTTTAATTTGCGCCCTTGTGGGGAAAGATAGATTACTTTGGTATTTTCACCTGCTACAGCTTTGGCTGCATGAATCGCATCTCTAAGTGGTTGTACCATCATTAACATGCCGGGACCACCACCATAAGGTCTATCATCGACAGTCTTATGCTTATCATGCGCAAAATCGCGCGGGTTCCAATAATCTACTGTTAACAGCCCATTTTTAACGGCTCGACCAGTTACTCCATAACAGGTAATAGCTTGAAACATTTCTGGAAAAAGGCTAATTACGCCAATCCACATATTCTTACCTTACCAATTAAAATGCAGGATCCCAATCGACCATAATCATTTTTGTTGTTAAATCAACTTGTTTAATAAATTGTTCTTCAACAAAAGGGATTAAACGTTCTGTTGCTCCAAATGCATCTTTTAGATTTGCTTTAACAACCAATACATCATTAGAACCGGTTTCCATTAAATCAGTTACCTGACCTAAATCATAACCATTAACTGTTTTTACTCGACAGCCAATCAAATCTTTCCAATAAAAATCACCTTGATTTAGTTCAGGCAATTTCTCTGCATCAACAAATACTTCAGCATTCGTTAACGCATTAGCTTGGTCGCGATCATCAACGCCTTTGAGTTTGACAATCATGTCCTGATTATGAGGTTTAAAGCTCTCAACGACTACTTCTTGCCATTTACCAGCACGCTGGATATACCAAGGTTTGTAATCAAAAATACTATCTGGAAATTCTGTAAACGAAAAAATTCTGAGCCATCCACGAATGCCGTAGCTTGAACCAAGTTTACCAACAACAATTAGATTCTCAGTATTCATCATCACAGTTACTATTACTTAATTAAGCAGCTTTTTGTGCTTGTTTGATCAATGCATTAACACGATCAGAAACAGTTGCACCTAAACCAACCCAATGATTTACGCGATCAAGATCTAAACGTAATTCTTCTGCTTTACCTTGTGCAATTGGATTAAAAAAGCCAACGCGCTCAATAAAACGACCATCACGTGGGTTACGGCTATCAGTGACAACTACTTGATAAAAAGGGCGCTTTTTAGAGCCACCACGAGCTAAACGAATAGTTACCATAACATCCTCTTAAATTAAAAAATAATCTTTCTTTTGCCCAACACGGACAAAATCAAAGCCCCAGAATTATACTCTTTCTAGCAAAAAGTGCAATGATTGATTGAGTGTGAAAAAGCGTGGTGGATTTGGTTATTGGCAAGTTTTGTTATGAATGAATATAAATTAATCTTTTAACCAATTTATACTATAGATAATAAGTTTAAGCTATGTTGGTTAATTAGCTGAATTATAATATTGCAATAGTTAGCCTTTTAAATAGCTGTTTGCCCAATAATTATGACTTTTTACGCCTAAATGCGCGAATTAAAACATCAAAAAAACCTAATGATTTAACCATTCTCTGACCATCAACATAGACTCGGATAGCTCTTAATACTTGTTTGGGATCTTTAGATGCAAAGGCAAATGTACCATCTTTTTTGGTTTGTATAGAGTAACGAGATATCCATCTTCCTTTAAAAAATACCGATGCGATGACATAATCAACTTCTTCCCAAGGTATTTGAATATATTTGCGGGGATCTCGCTGATGATAAAATTCGAACGCTTTATCGCCAATCAAAATATGGCCATATTCTGAAAGTCCTGAAAAAGCAGTTGCTTTTACTGTTAAATCTATTTTGCTATTTAATGACTGAACCATTTAGTTGTTTGTATCCCTGATGCAAATTTGAGTTACTCATTACACCCTTTTTCGATTATTTTGAAAAAGGGTGATTAATGTTTGAGGAAAGCGACAATTTTTGCTTTAAAAAGTGCTCTCCTCAATTTTTTTAGTCAAAACTATTATTTATAAAAGACCAACAACGTGACCGATAATACCGACTAAAAATAGTCCAAGAATAATTAAAATTGGTGATACTTTTTTACGAAGTAACCACATACATAAGAAAGTTAATAATAATGGCACCAATCCAGGTATTAGCTGATCTAAGTTATTTTGTAAAGTAGTGACTTTTTCTTGGTTAAGCGCTAATCCACTTTGCATTTGAATCAATGCTTGGTGAATACCTTCGGCACCAGCTGGAAGGGAATTCCAATCGATAAATGCACCATTATTTAATTTAACCGTTGATACAATTGGTTGGAATTTTATTGAAACCCACCTTTGCACTAATGCTGCTAGTACAAACATCCCTAAGATAGATGCACCTTTGGTGATTTTTTGTAGCAAACCACCACCTAAATTATCGGTAATTTTTGATCCAGTACGGTACCCGAATTCCTGGGTAAACCACATAAAGCTCATACGAATAATATTCCAAAATAAGAAGAATAAAATTGGTCCTAATTTGTAACCGCTGAGGGCGAGTGATGCACCAAGTGCGCCGAGCATTGGACGAACAGTAAACCAGAACACTGGATCACCTACACCGGCTAAAGGTCCCATCATTCCCACTTTTACCCCTTGAATTGCAACATCATCAACAGGTGCACCATTAGCACGTTCTTCTTCTAAGGCTAAAGTCACACCTAACACTGGTGATGCTAAATAAGGATGAGTATTAAAAAATTCTAAATGGCGTTTGAGCGCAGCTGAACGGTCTTCTTTTGTGGTATATAATTTTTTGATAGCTGGAATCATTGAATAGGCCCAACCACCATTTTGCATACGTTCATAATTCCAAGAACCTTGGAGGAAAGTTGAACGCCAAGCTACCGCTAAACGGTCTTTTTTGCTTAATTGAATTCGATCTGTCATGTTCTTCTCCAAGTTCCTAGTAATCATTCAAAATATCATCAAGTGGATCACCTTTGCTTCCACCGTTTGATGAATTGCCACGTTCAGAAAGGTTTATATAAATTAGTGCTAAAGCGATACCTAAGGCACCGAGTGCAATCAAAGTTAATTGTGATATAGCTGCAACCACAAAACCGATAATGAAAAATGGCCAAACTTCACGGTTTGCCATCATATTGATTACCATCGCATAACCAACGGCAACAACCATACCACCACCAATAGCCATACCGGTTGTTAACCATTCAGGCATTGCGTTTAATGCTTCTTTGACTGCTTCTGCAGGAATAAACAATAGTGCTGCAGCTGGAATAGCAATACGTAGCCCTTGTAAACAGACGCCTAACATTTGTAACCATTCTATTTTACGAATATTACCTTCTTCGGCTGCGGCATCCATTAAGTGTACTAAAGGTACTGCAATCGTTCGCACAATCATAGTTAAAAATAGGCCAGCAACAGCAAGAGGAATTGCAACAGCAATTGCTGTCGTTACGCCTGCAACGCCTTGGCCACCAAGCACTAAAATAATTGATGAAGCTACCGCAGCAAGAGCGGCATCGGGTGCTACTGCGGCCCCAATATTTGCCCAACCTAATGCAATCATCTGTAACGCTCCACCAAGTACGATACCTGCATCTAAATTACCTGTTACCAGACCAATTAACGAACAAGCTATTAATGGTTGATGGAATTGGAATTGATCCAAAATACCTTCCATCCCAGCTAGGAATGCAATAACTATCACTAGAATGATAGCAATAATTGATAAAGTCATAATAATAACCCCTTAATTAAACTAGTTTTGTTCAGCTAATTCTTGTTTAGCTTTTTTTAATAATTCATCCATATTATCGTTTGAATCATTGGGCACTTTGCGAACGTCAAATTTCACATTTTTCGCTTTCAATTTTTCAAATGCATCAACATCTTCAGCGTTCATTGATAATACTTTATTGACCATTACCTTGCCGACTGAATGTGCCATTGAACCCACATTTAATGTTTCAATATCAACACCACCGTCTAAAGCACGCAGTACATCTTCAGGGTTTTCGAACAGTAATAAGGCTTTGGTGTTACCAAAACGCGGGTCATGGGCAACTTGAATAATCTTTTTAATTGGCACGACATTGGCTTTAACACCAGGAGGTGCAGCCTCTTCAATCAGTTTTTTCCTTAATTCATCTTTGGCAACTGAATCAGAAACCACGATAATCCGATTAGGATTAGTAGCTTTAGTCCAAGACGTCGCCACTTGACCATGTAATAAGCGTGAATCAACACGAGCTAATACTATTTTCAACTTACCATCACCTAACACAGTACCTTCTGGAATAGTATTTGATTGTTCGTTGTTTACTGTTGGTTTAGCCACAATTTCGACAGTTGTTCGAATCCCTTCTTGCGCTGATTCTATAATTGCTGCTGCCACTTGTTTGGCACTATCCATGGATAAACGTGATGAATAGGCTTCGATCAGCATAGGAAGGTTTAAGCCAGCAACGATAGCCCAATTTGGGTGTTCGCCACAAAGTGTATTGGCTTGATTAAATGGCGTTCCACCCCATAAATCAACTAAAAACAGTACTTCATTCTGGTTATCGAAAGTAGCTATTGCTGCCAGCATCCGTTCTTTTAAATTTTCTGGACTATCACTTGGGTGCAAGGTAACGGCTTTAACGTTTTCTTGCTCGCCAAATATCATCGTCCCTGATTGTAAAATACCTTCAGCAAACTCACCATGAGTTGCTAGGATAATTCCAACCATAACGTACCTCCTAGGTTTTTATATTATTGCTAATATAAAGTTAATAAAATAAAGCTAAGTAATTTTATTTTAGTTAATAATACAAGCCATTACCTTGCTCTAAATCAAATTTTAGTAACAACAGTTGTCAACTGATTAAATAATATTCATTTAACTAACATATTAAAGTTATGTCATGCAATTCAAAACTACTTATCAAAAAGAGAATAAATTAGATATTATTTTTTACTAATGCTTTACGAATAAAGCCACTATTTTGTTCGAGTTTTGTTTTGGCTTGCTGAGCGGTTAGTCCGGCAAGAATCATTAAAATAGCTGTTTTACAATGTTGATTGCATTGATTTAACGTTGTTATCGCTGTATCTCGGCTACAATCGGTAGCTTGCATAACAATTGATATTTGCCGTTCAACAAGCTTAGCATTAGTGGCTTCAACATCAACCATCAAATTACCATAAACTTTGCCGATTTTAATCATACTGGCTGTCGTTAACATATTGAGGATCATCTTTTGTGCAGTACCGGCTTTCATTCTTGATGAACCGGTAATGACTTCGGCTCCAACAATAGGGGTAATGGCAATATTAGCCAAATTAATCATTGGTGCATTAGGGTTGCAACATAAACTTACCACTGTAGCGCCAAGTGATTGTGCATATTGCATACCGCCAATAACATAAGGTGTGCGCCCACTAGCAGCGATACCAACTAAAATATCTTTAGCACTAAAATTAATGTGTTTTAGATCATTAATTGCTAATTCGGGTGAATCTTCTGCATTTTCGACAGCTTTAAATATGGCAGGATGCCCACCAGCGATTAATCCAACCACTTGTTCAGGGGCTGTTCCATAAGTAGGAGGACACTCGCTGGCATCTAAAATTCCCAATCGACCTGAGGTGCCGGCACCAAGGTAGATTAAACGGCCATGATTTAGGAATGCATCGCTAATTGCATCCACGGCATTAGCGATGTAGGTAAGTTGTTTTTCGACTGCGAGTGCTACTTGTTTATCTTCATTATTGATAATTTGCAGAATTTCAAGTGTCGATGCGCAGTCAATATTTTCGCTCGCATTGTTGCGATTCTCAGTAATCATTACTGATAAATTAATGTTTGGCATGTGATTTTAACCCTAACCATACAAAAGCAATAAGAATAGCAAATAGCATACCAAAACCGACACCAATTGTAATGACTGATAATCCACCAGCGACAGCTAAGGTATAAGCACTTAACATAATCATCATTGCGCTATACTCGCTTAAGTTCTGTATTGAAATAACACTTCCGGCACCGACAAGCTCTTTACCCATTTTTTGAATTAGTGCATTTAATGGCACTAAAAAATAACCGCCTAATGCACCAATCACAACTAATAGTATATAAGAGCTAATCATATTACTTTGTAACGTGAATGCGATGACGGCAAATCCCATTAATATCCCAGCTGGAATACAACGTAATGTATTCGAAATTGAAACCAAAGCACTAGCCAATGCCGCACCAATAACAATACCTATTGCTACAACCGCATTTAGATTCGTTGGAGTTGAATTGTCGGTAATACCTAAAACAATTGGTACCCAGCTGATTAATAAGAAACGCAGAGTAATGCCTGCCCCCCAAAATAGACTGGTACCAAGTAAAGTATAAAGTGCTTGTTTATTGTTGAAGATGATTTTAAAGGTTTTAGCAAAATCTTTTATCATACTCATAAACTTCCACTCAATATCTTGTCGAGCAGCAGGTAGTTTGGGAATAAAAATATTTGCTATTACCGCTAATCCATACATAACAACACAAGTAAGCAACGCTAAAGTAATATCCAAATCAGCAATATGGCCACCAGCAAGTGAACCCAGCAAAATAGCTGCAATGGTTGACGCTTCTATTAAGCCATTCGCTTTAACTAAATTATCGCCGGAAGTGAGTTCGCCTAAAATACCATATTTTGCTGGCGAGTAACCGGCTGCGCCAACACCGACTAAAAAATAGCCTAAAAATGGATTAATATTTAAGCAGATAATCGCTGCACCTAATAATTTAACTCCATTTGCAATCATCATCGCTTTGCCTTTCGACATACTGTCAGCAAACTGACCAACAAAAGGAGAAAGAAGGATAAAAGGAATTACAAAACCGATTTGCAATGCTGATTGGCTCCATTCTGGATAATGGAGCTGCTTAATAAAAGCAAGGATAGCAAAAAAAATTGCATTGTCAGCAAAGGCTGAAAAAAACTGAGCTAGCATGGTCGCAGCCATGCCAACTGATAACAATGGTTGTTTAGACATAACGAATCCTTGCTGTTATTGATTCTCATCGGCCATTTTGCGTAAGGTAATAAAATCGATTTTACCTGTACCCAATAATGGTAACTCTTTAACAACACGAATATCTCGAGGGATCGCTAATGCAGGGATACCTAAATCCTGCGCAGCTTGATTCAGCTGTTCCCTAGTTAATTTAGTCGAAGTAGTAAATAGCACAATAGCTTCTCCTTTGGCTGCATCCGCTTTTACTGTCGCACCATGCATGGCATCAACATCGGCCTTTTTAGCTAAAGCTTCAACATTTTCAAGTGAGACCATTTCGCCAGCAATTTTTGCGAAGCGTTTTAATCGTCCTTTGATAGTTAAAAATTCATCTTTATCAATCGCAACAATATCACCGGTATCATACCAACCTTTATCCACATTACCGTTTTCATCAATAGCAACTGGCTCTTCAAGTACACCCGGTTTTTCAACCCGTAAGTAACCCTTCATTACGTTAGGTCCTTTAAGTTGTAGCTCTCCGCCATTGCTAATGCCTGGAACAGGTATTAATCTTGATTCCATCCCCGGTAACAAACGACCAACGGTACCTGCTTTAAATGCCATCGGCACATTAAGAGCAACGACTGGAGCACATTCAGTTACACCATAACCTTCTAAAATTCGAATACCGTATTTATCTTTCCATTGTTCACGCACCGCATCAGAAAGTTTTTCAGCACCAGCAACTACGTAGCGTAAACGCATAAAATCGTATGGATGTGCATAACGGGCGTAGTTGGCTAAAAATGTTGGTGTTCCAAATAACACCGTACAGTTTTGGTCATAAATGATTTCCGGTACCATACGATAATGTAATGGATTTGGATATAAAAACGTACGACTGCCAGAGAACAACGGTAAAAATAAGCCAGCGGTAATGCCAAAAGCGTGGAAAAGGGGTAATGCCGACATAAAACGGTCTGCAGGTGTTGGATCGATAACAGTACGAATTTGTTCGACATTCGCCAATAAACTGCCATGGCTATGAACGACTCCTTTTGGATTACCTTCTGAGCCTGAAGTAAATAGAACTAAAGCCTCGTCTTGACTTGATTGTCGTCGTTTAACTAATCGAGGAATGTATTGATGTACGGCAACATATAGTTTATTAAAAAAGTTCAAACTACTACGCAAATCTTCAAGAAAATACCAATTTACATCGTTAATTTCTTCTAATAGGTAATCAAGTTTACCTTTTTTAATAAATTTACGTGAAGTAATAATGGTTTTTATTTCAGCAGCAGTAATTGCACAAGTTAATCCTTTCGTACCTGCCGTGTAGTTGAGCATAGCTGGAATACGATTTTTAACTGATAAACCAAAAATAGTGGCAACAGTAATTGTTGCATTGGGTAGTAATAGGCCAACTCGTTCTTTCGGTTTGGTAATTTTAGAAATAATGCAACTTACACCGATGATCTGCTTAAGCAAGTTCCGATAGGAAGCTTCATGAGTGGTAGGGTCTTGAACCATTCGTGATTTTACGCCATAACGAACTTGAGCTTCAAGTAGAGCTTCAAAAAGGGTTAATTTAGGGCGACTTGCCATTCTGGCATTCATCATAATTTGATGTAATTTTTCACCAGCAATATATCTTCGATCACTTGCTTTTGCTGCGTCAGGCATTGGGATTGATTTTGGTTCCAATACATGAATAGTAATTTTTGGAAATAGACGACGTTTAAATAGGCCTTTTAAGCGACTGGTTAAGGTAAATTCGGCACCTTCTATCCAAACAGGTACAATGGTCGCCTGAGAACGTGCCGCAACAAATGCCGCACCGTCATAAATCTTCATTAATGATCCGGTTATGGTAATTCGACCTTCCGGAAAAATAACAATTGGTCGGCCTTTTTCAATTTCACGGACCAATTTTTTTATTGCCATAGGACTTAATGGATCCATTGGCACAAAATCGACATAACGTTTGGCTAAACGAACTAGCCAGTGATTAATATATCCTGCGTAGATAGCAAATACTGGTTTTACTGGTAAAAATACGCCGATTAAAACGCCATCTAGAAAGGAAACATGATTAGGGGTAATAAGAAGTCTGTCTTGTTTTAGGTTATCAAGATTACCTTGAATCTTGACATGAAATAAAATCTTTAAAAAAAATTTTAATATTTTAAATAACATCTGATTTCTCAATTTCCGTGCAAAATTGCACTCTGTCATAATAGTGAAAATTATTGCAATATACAAGAAGCTAAATTTCAATTGAATTTAATTTATATTAAACAATTTGTTATGCGAATTATTCTAGTTTGAAATATTAATTAATAGACAATAAAGAGTAAAAAAGTAAAATAAAAGTTAAATAACAGTAAGGAATAAAAATGTTAATTTTAACAGCCAAAGATATCCAACAATTTTATACCATGAAAGATGCTGTAGCAGCAGATAAACAAGCATTAAAAATTTATACTCAGGGTAATAGTGAAGTGCCTTTACGTATCAACTTTGATATGCATAAAGGACAATGCTTAGTTATGCCAGCCCATATTAAAGAAAATGATGTTGTTGGTTTAAAAATTGTTTCGGTTTTTCCTGATAATCCTAAATTGGGTAAACCATCGGTTCCAGCGCAAGTGTTTATGATCGATCCTCAAACGGGCGAAGTTTGTGCGATATTAGATGGAACCTTTGTTACGCAATTACGAACCGGTGCGGTACAAGGTGCTGCTACCGATTTATTAGCAAAAAAAGATGCTAAACGAGCAGTATTAATTGGTACTGGAGGGCAAGCAGCGGCACAATTAGAAGCTATGTTAACGGTACGGCAATTAACGGATGTGGCTATTTATGGGCTTGATGCTAATAAAGGCAAGCAATTTACTAAAGAGATGAAAAAACGATTTGGCCATTTTTCGGCTAACCTCTATTTTTCACAAAATTTGGATGAAGATATTCGCCATGCTGATATCATTACGTCAGTGACTACATCAAAAGAAGTGACTTTCAATGGTGAGTTAGTTAAACCAGGAGCTCATATCAATGGTGTAGGTGCTTACACACCTGAGATGCATGAAATCCCAAGTAATATAGTAGCAAAAGCTGATATTCGTGTACTTGATACTAAAGATGGTGTATTTGCTGAAGCTGGTGATATTATCGACCCAATTAATCAAAATTTAGTCACAAAACAAGATTTTTATGAATTGGGAGATTTAGTTATCGATTCGCAAAAATGTCGTCAAAACGATCAGCAAATCACGTTATTTAAAACTGTGGGGACGGCAGTTTTAGATGTCTATGTCGGTTATGATATTTATCAGAAAGCAAAACAAAAGGGTATTGGAACTACTATCTAATAATTCTTTTTAACCCCATCACCCCTTAACCAAAAATTTGAGGAAAGGGGGTTTTTTAATGTCTAAAATTGGCATTAATAGTGCTTATTATTAGTATTAACAATAAGTTAGTTCTATAAAATAAAAAATTATAGGAAAGTGTTTTTAGCGCTTAAAATTGTCGTTAATGGTATTACTTATTAAAATCAACAATAGATTAGCCATTATCAATAAAATAATGCGAGGTAAGGGCGGTTCTAAGATCGAAACTTAGCTTTTCAGCTCTTCTTTTTGTGAACGACCTAATAATGACATGGCAGCCTGTTTTGGATCTTTATGTTCGTAAAGTACTTTATAGATTTGTTCAGTAATAGGCATATCGACGTGATATTTTTGTGCTAATGACCAAACTTCTTTAGTATTTCTACAGCCTTCAACCACTTGAGCAATGATCTCTTGTGCTTCTTGAATTGATTTGTTTTGACCCAGTAAAATACCAAAACGGCGATTTCGTGACTGGTTATCCGTACAAGTTAGTACCAAATCACCTAATCCTGCCATCCCCATAAAAGTGGCGGGATCGGCACCAAGTGCTTCGCCTAATCGCATCATTTCAGCCAATCCACGAGTAATTAATGCTGTTCTAGCATTAGCACCAAAACCAAGCCCATCCGACAATCCAGCACCAATGGCAATCACGTTTTTGACCGCCCCACCGAGTTGAACACCGATAAAATCTTTGCTGCTATAGACCCGAAATGATTTACTACAGTGAAATAAATTTTGTAATTCTGTTAAAAATTGTTCATCAGTTGAGGCAACAGTAACTGCAGTAGGTAAACCAGATGCCACTTCTTTAGCAAAAGTAGGGCCAGAAATAACCGCTAATGGAATTTTGTCACCTAAAACTTCGCGTGCAACATCTTGTAATAATCGCCCTGTATCAACTTCAAGGCCTTTCGTTGCCCAAACAATTTTACTATTCTTTCTTAATAATGGTTTTATTTGTTTAAGAATACTACCAAACGCATGGCTAGGTACAACAATAAGCAAAATTGGTGCAGCAGCAACAGCCGTTGCTAAATCAGCTTCAATTTGCAGTTGCTCTGGGAAAGGGATATCAGGCAAAAACTGTCTATTTTGTCTATCATGCTGCAAAAGATCCATCTTATCTGGATTATGTCCCCATAATAAGGTGTCATGACCATTACGTGCTAGTAATATTGCTAGTGAGGTTCCATAAGAACCTGCACCAATTACAGTCACTGCAGCATCTTTACTCATATATAATCCAATAGACTTTATTAATTAACCCAATAATTACAATTATTGTAAGGTTTCAGTTGCACTATTTTGGGCTTGTTGTTCTTGTTGTTGCAAATAGCTAATGAACAATGCTTCAAAATTTACTGGCTCTAAATTAAGTTGTGGGAACGTCCCTTTATTCACTAGGCTTGAAATAACTTCACGCGCATAAGGGAATAAAATATTTGGACAGTAAGCACCAACACAATGTTGAATTTGTGCATCATCAAACCCAATAAGAGAGAAAATTCCTGATTGAGTAACTTCACAAATATACACAACTTCTTCTTGCTGTTTTACTGTTACTGTAACACGTAAAGAAACTTCATGCACTTCATCACTTAATGCTTGTGATGATGAATTTAGCTCTAAATTCATTTCTGGTTGCCACTGCTTAGTAAAAATTTCAGGGACGTTATTGGTTTCAAAAGAAACATCTTTAGTGTAAATACGTTGAATTGCAAATTGTGTTTCTGGTTGTTGTGTATTGTTTTGTTCTGTCATGATAAAACCTTATTTTAAAATTATATTATTTTCTAACTAATGGTAAGTTTTCGCCGTTCCAACCAGCAATACCATCTTTTAATGTAAATACATGTAAAAAACCTTGTTTGACTAATACTTCACCAATACCAGCTGATGTTAAGCCATTTTCATCAATCACAATAATGATATTTTCTTTAAATTTTTCTATAGTTTTCGCACTAGCATTCTTTATATCAACGGGTAGGATGTTATGTGATTCAGTAATATGCCCTTTTTTGAAGCTATCTGCTGAACGAATATCAATAATAACCGCATCTTGTTTATTGATCATATTAATTGCTTGCGCATTATTAATTATTTTCACTTTTGACAATTTACTTTTTACGGTTAATACAATGATTGCAACAAATAACACAACCCAACCTAATGAAAGAAGAAGATGATTTTTGACAAAAGGTATAATTTCGAGCGTAACAAAGTCCATACTTTTATGATTACCTAATTTATTAAAAATAAGATAAGATTATAACGATATTGTCTACTGAAATACAGAGCTAAAGGGAGAAATCTTATTTTAAGTTGATAAGATCTAAAGAATTCTAAGGAGAGAATTAATGTTATTTAAACGATTTATCTTACTGCCATTTCTTTTAATTACTGTAATACCGTCTGTTTTAGCCGATCTAAATAATTTAGCGATAAATAAAACCGCAAACCTAGATGAAAATATGCAAATAACCGATGAACCATTACTGTTTGACCCAAATTTAACCTGTCGAAATTTTTTTCTGGAAATTGATGCTAATGCACCTGATTATTTTCAATATTATGATTGTCAAATGCAAGATGAAGGTCAAACATGGCCGATAACAGTAATTTATAAAGTTGACGGTAAATATGCTGAGCAAGCCCACCAATATTTGATTAAAACTATGGGAATGGGGGACCTGAAATTTTTATGCTGTTATTGGGAACAACAAAATCCAGTAATGATCGTTAATCCAAAGGATAATTTATTATATAAGGCGTCGTTTTTTTCAGACGAAACACTCAAACTTGATTGGGATGAAACGATTTTTTATTTAACTATAACTGGTTTTCGAAGATTCGATATATAACTTAGTAAAGAAGCGTCGCCAATTAACTACTTTGTCATGGATCAAAAGTGTGGCATAAATGGTTTATGTAACATTTTGGTGCATTGTTTTGGTGCTTTATGCGTTATTATGGTGCATTAATACTTTTTCTGCTATTATTTAATCACTAAAACCGTCTAAAATGGTTAATGAAAAACTGGCATCATATTTGCATATAATCTAATAAATAGGCAAAATGCCTTTAAACTGAACAATTATTATATGTCCTCAATGGAGAAGCTACATGTCTACACAAAAAGTTTTAACGCTAATAAAAGAAAACGATGTTAAGTTTGTTGATTTACGTTTTACTGATACTAAAGGTAAAGAACAACACGTTACCATTCCTGTAAGTCAAATCGACGCTGATTTTTTTGAAGATGGTAAAATGTTTGATGGCTCTTCCATTGCTGGTTGGAAAGGGATTAACGAATCAGATATGGTGTTAATGCCAGATGCATCAAGCGCAGTGATTGATCCATTTTTTGAAGATGTAACATTAAATATTCGTTGTGACGTTTTAGAACCAGCGACATTACAAGGTTATGATCGTGACCCTCGCTCAATTGCTAAACGTGCTGAAGAGTTTTTAAAATCATCAGGGATTGCTGATACTGTTATTTTTGGACCAGAACCAGAGTTTTTCTTATTTGATGATGTTCGTTTTGGATCGCCAATGTCTGGTAGCTTTGTTCATATTGATGATATCGAAGCAGCTTGGAACTCTGGTACTAAATACGAAGAAGGTAATAAAGGGCATCGTCCTGGCGTTAAAGGTGGTTATTTCCCACTTCCTCCGGTTGATTCATCACAAGATATTCGTTCTGAAATGTGTTTAATCATGGAACAACTTGGTTTAGTGGTTGAAGCTCATCACCATGAAGTTGCAACTGCAGGCCAAAATGAGATTGCTTGTCGTTTCAATACATTAACTAAAAAAGCTGATGAAGTTCAAATTTATAAATATGTTGTACAAAATGTTGCTCATGCTTATGGTAAAACTGCAACATTTATGCCAAAACCTATGTTTGGTGATAACGGTTCAGGTATGCACTGTCACCAATCTCTTGCTAAAGATGGCGTAAACCTTTTTGCTGGTGATAAATATGCTGGCCTTTCTGAAATGGCGTTATTCTATATCGGTGGTATTATCAAACATGCTAAAGCGATTAATGCTTTTGCTAACCCAGCGACTAACTCTTATAAACGTTTAGTACCAGGTTATGAAGCACCAGTTATGCTTGCATATTCTGCTCGTAACCGTTCTGCATCAATTCGTATTCCTGTGGTGACTAGCCCTAAAGCGCGTCGTATTGAAGTTCGCTTCCCTGATCCAGCAGGTAACCCATACTTATCATTTGCAGCACAATTAATGGCAGGTTTAGATGGTATTATCAATAAGATTCATCCGGGTGATGCGATGGATAAAAACTTATATGACTTACCACCAGAAGAGTCTAAATTAATTCCACAAGTTGCTGGTTCACTTGAAGAAGCACTTGATGCATTAGATGCGGATCGTGAATTCTTAACTCGTGGTAATGTATTTACTAATGACACTATTGATGCTTATATTGACTTAAAACGTCAAGATGTTGATCGTGTTCGTATGACACCACATCCGGTTGAATTTGAACTCTACTACAGTCTATAAGTCATTATTGTATTATTTAAAGCTTTAACCACCGCTGAAGGGCGGTGGTATCTAATGAGAACGGAGAGCAGCCAACGATGACATTTGATAATGAATCTGATGCAAATCTTGTTCTCGACTCAATGATTACCAATATTTTATTACTCGATAAAAAACTCAATATTCTTTATGCCAATACCGCTGCACAACAGTTACTTGCTCAAAGTTCGAAAAAAATATTAGATAGTTATTTTCCTGATCTATTAGGTTACTTTTCCCTCGATCTTGAATTGATGCAAAATGCATTAGATCAGAATCAAGGATTTACCGATAGCGAAGTTAATTTAGTCATAAACAATGAATTACATATTTTATCGTTAACAGCACAATTGCTGGCCAATGGCCATGTACTAATCGAAATGGCACCATTAAATAGTCATAAAAAGTTGAGTCAAGAACAACTACAACAAGCTCAACAAAATGCTGCCCGCGAATTAGTGCGCGGACTTGCTCATGAAATTAAAAATCCGCTTGGAGGACTAAGAGGAGCGGCGCAATTATTGTCACGCGAGCTACCTAAAAATGAGTTGCAAGATTATACAAAAATTATCATTGAGCAGGCTGATAGGTTAAGAAATCTAGTTGATAGATTATTAGGTCCTCAACAGCGGTTACAACAGAAACAACAGAATATACATCAAGCTATCGAACGGATCTATGCGCTTTTATGTTTAGAAAAACCGTTAAATATTGAGATTATCCGCGATTATGATCCTAGTTTGCCTGAATTCACTCACGATTCGGAACAGATTGAACAAGTGGTTTTAAATATTGTTCGTAATGCTTTACAAGCAATTGGTACGAAATCTGGTTGTATTAAAATTAGGACTCGAACCGCATTTCAAGTTACCTTGCATGGTCAACGTTACCGACTTTGTGCGCGTATCGATATTGAAGATAATGGGCCTGGAGTACCAGTGCATATTCACGATACATTATTTTACCCAATGGTTAGTGGTTATGAAGGTGGAACCGGCATTGGCTTGTCGATTGCCCATAATATTATTGATCAGCATAATGGTAAGATTGAATTTAATAGTTGGCCTGGTCATACTGAGTTTTCTATCTATTTACCAATCAAACAATGAGGTTAATGACAATGAATGTTTGGATTGTTGATGATGATAGTTCGATTAGATGGGTTTTAGAAAAAGCACTTACTAATGCTCATTTTAACTGCATCAGTTTTTCAAGCGGTCAAGAAGTGATTGATGCTTTAATTAATCATCCACAGAAGCCAGCAGTATTATTATCCGATATTAAAATGCCAGGTATTGATGGATTATCTTTGCTTAATTATATCAAAGAGCAAATGCCTAATTTACCGGTGATTATTATGACAGCTCATTCAGACCTTGATGCTGCAGTGAATGCTTATCAAAAGGGAGCTTATGATTATATTCCTAAACCTTTTGATGTCGATGAAGTTATTCAATTGGTTGAGCGGGCTATTTTACAAAGTCAAAGTAATAAATCTAATAGTTCCTCTACTAGCAAAGCTTCTACAGGTATTATTGGTGAAGCACCAGCCATGCAGGAAGTGTTTCGTATTATTGGACGACTCTCTAAATCATCTATCAGCGTACTTATTAATGGTGAATCAGGAACGGGTAAGGAGTTAGTGGCTAAAGCTTTGCATACTCATAGCCCACGATCACAGTCGCCATTCATCGCTCTAAATATGGCAGCTATTCCTAAAGATCTGATTGAATCGGAACTATTTGGGCATGAAAAAGGCGCATTTACTGGTGCTGCTCAAATAAGGCATGGCCGATTTGAACAAGCTAACGGTGGAACGCTATTTTTAGATGAAATTGGTGATATGCCACTGGATGTGCAAACTCGATTATTAAGAGTTCTTGCTGATGGTCAATTTTATCGGATAGGTGGTTATTCACCTGTAAAAGTTGATGTACGTATAATTGCCGCTACGCATCAAGATTTACAAGCTAGAGTAAGGGAAGGTAAATTTAGAGAAGATTTGTTCCATCGGCTAAATGTGATTCGTATTTTATTACCACCATTACGTGATAGAGCGCAAGATATACCTAAATTAGCTGAACATTTTTTACGTACCACCGCCAAAGAATTAGGTGTTGAAAGTAAAGTGCTAAGCCCTGATGCTCTTAACCTTTTAACTCAGTTTAATTGGCCGGGCAATGTAAGGCAACTAGAAAATGTTTGTCGTTGGGTAACAGTAATGTCATCCAATAATGAAGTTTATGTGCAAGATTTACCTCCAGAACTATTACAATTATCGGCTTCTGATGCCTCAGCTAATTATGAGGTTACTACCAATGTAACCAATCAGATATTACCGGAAACCGATTGGAAAAAATTGTTAGAACAGTGGGCTAAACAAGCCTTATTAGCCGGTCAAACCGGAATTTTGACGCAAACAGTAAGTGATGTTGAAAAAATTTTATTAAAGTGTGCACTTAATTTTACTCGTGGACATAAACAAGATGCGGCTAACCTGCTTGGCTGGGGGCGAAATACTTTAACGAGAAAACTAAAAGAATTATCAGATGATAATTGATTATGATAGCATGCCGATTTTTTCGGCAATAAGTCATAATTTTATCATCTAATCGTTTTACCCATTTATTTTAAATTATTGTACTGTTTGCTTAAAGTTCATTGAACACTTATTTATTTTTAGTTACAATCGAATGCAAATGATAATTATTCTATTTATCATCCATTTGCTTTTGGACTAAGCTAATAACTAGGAGTTACAATGTATTCATCTATCAAAGTTAAATTTTTAGTATTACTAGCCGCTTTATTTGTATTAGCGGGCTGTGACGATAAAAAACAACAAGCACCAGTAGCTAATAAAACTATAGCGGTTGAACATTCTCAAGGTAAAACAGATGTTCCTGAAAACCCGAAAAAAGTGGTAGTTTATAATACAGCGACACTGGATATTATTGATGCATTAAATATTCCTGTAACCGGTGTTCCACAATCGGATGTACATTTCCCTGAATTCTTATCAAAGTATGCTGATAAAGCTTATACCAATGTTGGTACTTTATTTGAACCAAATTATGAAGTGTTAAGTTCATTACAACCTGATGTGATTATCGCTGGTGGCCGTGCCAATGATGTTTATAAAAAATTAAGTGATATTGCACCAACTATTTCGCTTGATATTGATCCTAATAATTTTGTAGCTAGCTTAACCGAGCGTACTGAACAGTTAGGCGATATTTTTGGTAAACAAGCAGAAGCTAAAAAATTAATTGCTGATTTTAACCAAAAGATTGAAACACTAAAACCTAAAGCAGATACAGCAGGAACTGCCTTAGTGATTATGGTTAATGGTGGTAAAATGTCTGCTTATGGCCCTAAATCACGTTTTGGCTTTATCTTTGATGTATTAGGTTTCAAACCTGCAACAACTTTCCAAGAAGCTGGTCGTCATGGTAATGCAATAACTTCTGAATTTGTGTTAAGTGTTAATCCACAATGGTTATTTGTGTTAGATAGAGACAATGCAATTGGTAATAAAGAAGCGCAATCAGCGCAACAAGTTCTAAATAACGAATTAATCCAAAAAACTGATGCATGGCAACAAAATCATATTGTTTATTTAGATTCAACTTCAATGTATATCTCTGGTGGTATTCAAACTTATAGTCAATTAATCGACCAAATAAGTGATGTTTTACAAAAAACATCAGCCAACTAATCATAAGTTATGACAAAAACGGTTTATTTTATTGCAGGTATTGTTCTTTTAATAGCAATGACTGCATTAAGTCTTTTTATTGGTGCTGGGCATGTGACGTTGGCCGATCTTTGGTCTGACAGTAATATGCGACAAATCTTTTTTGTTAGCCGTGTACCTAGAACGGTAGCATTACTATTAGCTGGTAGCGCTATGAGTGTTGCTGGCTTAATTATGCAATTACTTACGCAAAATCGGTTTGTTGAACCTTCATTAGTGGGGACAACCCAGTCAGCTAGTCTTGGGCTATTGGTCATGATGGTACTTGCTCCTAGCGCAACTGTAATGACGAAAATGATGGTGGCAAGTTTATTTGCAATGGCTGGCACGATGTTGTTTATGTTTATCTCACGTAAAATCATCTTTAAATCTGCCTTAATGGTACCGCTTATTGGGATTATGCTTGGCGCAGTAATCAGTGCAATTTGTACTTTTTTTGCCATGTATTTTGATTTATTACAATCACTAGGTGGTTGGGAATCAGGTGATTTTTCTGGTATTTTGCAAGGTCGCTACGAACTATTGTGGTTAGTTGGTGGTATTACCTTACTTGCTTGTTGGAGCGCCGATCGTTTTACTGTCGCTGGATTAGGGCGGGACTTTTCCGTTAATGTTGGACTTAATTATAATCGAGTAATGTTGACAGGCCTGATTGTCATTGCACTTATTGGTGGAATTGTAGTTGTGGTGGTAGGGGTACTGCCATTTTTGGGCTTAATTGTTCCTAATATTGTAAGTTTATTGTTTGGCGATAATGTTCGTAAAACTATTCCGTGGATCTGTCTATTAGGTAGTGGTCTGGTTTTACTCTGTGATATTATTGGACGAGTTATTCGCTATCCCTTTGAAATTCCAGTTAGTGTAATCCTTGGTGTAGTCGGAGCTGTCATATTTTTAGTATTGTTGAGTAAAAAACGTCATGCTGGTTAATCAAAAACGCTTTATTTCAAGTCGAAAAACGGTATTGATACTACTGGGTATTGCACTATTTTGTGTCATTTTTTTCATGACATTCAATTTAAGAGGCAATATTAGTTATATATTGACTCATCGTGCTTGGATTGTTTTAACAATGATTTTAGTGGCCTTTTGTGCTGCAACGTCGACTTTGCTTTTTCAAACAGTTACTAATAATCGAATTTTAACCCCTTCAATAATGGGATTTGAATCTTTGTTTGTACTGATTCAAACCGTAGTAATATTTTTTATTGATGCGCAAGGTATTCCTTATATTGGTATTGTGGGGAAATTTATTTTTGAATCATCATTATTAATTATATTTTCTCTATTTTTGTATCGAGGATTATTTACCAAACTTAAACAAAATCTTCATTTGGTTTTATTAATTGGCATTATTTTAGGAACACTATTTCGCAGTTTTTCCAATTTACTACAACGATTAATGACGCCAACGGAATTCGCTGTTTTGCAAAGCCGTATTTTTGCAACATTTACTCGAGCCGAACCTATCTTAATCGTGTTTTCATTAGTCATTGCCTCAATTATGGCCCTGTATTTATGGCGAATGCGTTTTCGATTTGATGTATTAGCATTAGGACGTGATAATGCCATTAATCTTGGTGTCGATTATCAGAAAAGTGTCACTATCATTCTATTACTCGTTTCGGTATTAGTTTCAATATCAACCGCGTTAGTTGGGCCTTTCACATTCCTAGGTCTACTTATTGCTAATTTAGCTTATAGTATTAGCGGCTCTAGCCAGCATCGTTTTTTATTACCGACAGCGTTTTTATTAGGCGTGATTTTTCTTGTCGGTGGACAGATGTTTTTAGAACGCGTTCTAAATATGGTGGGCGCATTATCGATAGTAATTGAGTTTATTGGTGGTTCATTGTTTATCTTCTTATTATTGAAAAAGGTTCCGATGTGATAGAAATTGATAATATTAGTAAAAAGTATCAAACCATACCTGTATTAAAAAATGTGAAAGCAACCATACCTCAAGGTGGTATTACGGCGATCATTGGCCCAAATGGTGCAGGTAAATCAACCTTATTATCAATTATTAGCCGCCTATTACTTGCCGATGAGGGACAAGTAAAAATTCAGAATATGGATGTGGTTAATACGCCTAGTGATAAACTTGCGACCTATTTATCGGTGTTGAGGCAAGAGAACCGTTTTACCAGTCGATTGACAGTGTTTGAATTGGTTGGATTTGGCCGTTATCCTTATTCAAAAGGCCGATTAAATAAAGATGATTTAGTCCATATTAATCGTGCCCTAGAATTTTTAAATCTAACTGAATATAAAGATAGATTTTTAGATGAACTGTCAGGCGGGCAACGGCAACGTGCTTATGTGGCAATGGTACTTTGCCAAGATACTGAATATGTATTACTGGATGAACCATTAAATAACCTTGATATGAAACATGCAGTTACTATGATGAAACAACTAAGACGAGCTGCTGATGAACTGGGTAAAACCATTGTGATTGTTATTCATGACATTAACTTTGCTTCAGTCTATTCCGATTATATTCTAGCGATGAAAGATGGCCAACTGTTTTATCAAGGGAGGCCTGAACAAATTATGGATTCAACGATATTAGAGGAAATTTTTGATACACCAGTCAAAATAGAAAATATTCATAATCAAAATATTGCTATTTATTATTAGTACCTAATTTTTTTAACCACAAGGATTTAGAAAATTGCTAAATCCTTTTTTTATTTCTAGCATTTAATTATTTAATTTATTTATAAATAATACAACTTTTGTTTACTTTTAATTTATGTTCATGTTAAATAGCAAGTAGTTTTTTTTGAGATTTAATCATGAAATTAGAGCAGATTGCACTGTTAGCTGGTGTCTCAAGAACCACAGCGAGTTATGTGGTTAATGGTAAAGCCAAACAATATCGAGTCAGTGATAAAACCATTGCAAAGGTGATGGCGGTAGTAGAGGAATATAATTACCAACCTAATGCTGTAGCAGCAGGATTGAGAGCGGGTAAAACTCGTACTATTGGTATTATTATTCCTGATTTCGAAAATATCAGTTATACCCGAATTGCTAGCTATTTAGAGCAATTAGTAAAAAAAGAAGGTTATCAATTGTTACTTTCTTGTTCTGAAGATGATCCAGAAATTGAAAAAGAGTGTGTTCGGCATTTAAAACAGCGGAGGGTGGATGCATTGGTGATCTCTTCGTCATTTGTTGCTGAGTCAGATTATGCCTTTTATGATGCTTGGCAAAATAGTGATATCCCTTTGTTTGCATTAGATAGAACATTGTCTGTATCCAAGTTTAGGAATATTGTTGGTGCAGATAAAGAAGATTCCAAAATGCTAGCCAAAGCATTTGATCAGTTAGTCAATGGTACAGTAGTTTATATTGGTGCCTTACCCAACCTATCCGTTAGCCAACAGCGTATGGAAGGCTTTAAGGAAATTGCATTAAATAGTCGTAATAAAGTTGATTTTTTATGTGCAAATAATTATAGTCGTCGCGACGCTGAGGCTACCTTTAGTCAATGGTTAAAATATAATGATTTACCAAATGGTATTTTTTCTACTTCTTTTTCTTTATTACAAGGCACAATTGATGCAATTTTGAAAAAGTTTGATCATCTGCCAGAAAATCTAACTATTGCCACTTTTGGTGATAATGAGTTACTTAATTTTTTACCTTGCAAAATGATTGCGTTATCACAAGATCATAAAGCAGTATCAGAAGTAACCATTAAACTATTATTTGATAGTTTACATAATAAAAACTATCAGCCAGGAACAACAGTTATTCCTCGACACTTGATTTATCGAGGTAGCCTGAGTCGAAAAAGTATTGTTAAAAAGTCAAATTAAGTCGTAATAACGACAATTATTTTCCTCAAAAAACGATCTAGATCACACTTTAGGAATTAATAGATATAATTTATTTGATAATTAGCAAATTTATATTCATTATTGCTGAAACGATTCAATATGATTCAATAACGAACGATTGTGGGATTGCTGAGTTGTTTTTAGTTGACCCAACATTATAACCCAGAGGTATTTATTATATGTTTCATTTAGTTAAAGAAGACATTCATTTAAATGAACAAGCAACCAATAAAACAGAAGCAATTAAGAAAATTGCAGCCGCATTAACTAGTGCTGGCTTTGTCGGAGAAGGATATGTTGATGGTATGCTTGAGCGGGAAGGTCAGGCGGCAACTTATTTAGGTATTGGTATCGCTATACCTCATGGTACGCCTAAAACTCGTCACCTAGTTAAAAAAACCGGTGTTCAAGTTTTCTGTTTCCCAGAGGGTGTCGAATGGGGTGATGATGGTGAAAAAGCCTATCTTGCCATCGGTATTGCGGCAAGTTCTGATGAACACTTAGAATTACTTCGTCAATTAACTCACGTACTTGGGGCTGATGGAGTTGAGGAAAGAATTAAAAATATTCAATCAGCCGATGAAGCTCTCGCTATCTTAACCGGTAAAGAGAGTTTAGAAGATAGTCAATTTGCTATTAATGAATCTTCATTATTATTAAATATTCAAGCTGACAGTTTAGCTACTTTACAAGCATTAAATGCGTCACGATTGAAACAACATGATGCTGTTAATGCTAGCTTTATTACTAATGTTCTTAATAATACACCAAATTATTTGGGTGAAGGCGTATGGCTAAATGATAGTAGTGAAGGTAATTTAAAAAATGCGATTGCAATTAGTCGTACAGTAAATGAGCTAAATCAAGATGGTAAACCGGTTAAACTTCTGATTACCATTTCAGCCGTTGATGATAATGTTACAACTATCGTAAATAACATTGCTGCGTTAGTTTACAATCAAAAATTAAACTTATTAATCGCTGCAAATAGTGACGATTTCAGCAATATTTTATTATCAGGTTCGCAGTCAGTTTCATCTCAACAAGCAGAAACGCAATCTACAAGCGCTTCATCAACAAGTAGTGAATCTAATGGTGAGCTAAGTAGAGAATTTGTCATTCCTAATGAAAATGGATTGCATACTCGCCCTTCATCGGTGCTAGTTAAATTAGTAAAAGAATTTAATAGCAAAGTCACCGTTGCCAATATCGATGGTAAAAATGAACCTGTAAGTGCTACCAGTTTAATGAAAATTGTGGCATTAGGCGCTAAAAAAGGCAGTCGATTACGCTTTACTGCTGTCGGTGAAGATGCAGAGCAAGTCCTAGATGCGATAGGCAAAGCTATTGAAAGTGGCTTAGGTGAGGGTGTTTAATCATGACTTATCGTGTTGCTACTATTACTTTAAATCCTGCTTATGACCTATTAGGTTTTTGTCCTAAGGTTGAGTTAGGTGATGTTAATTTAGTGCAAACTAATGCTTTACTGCCAGCAGGCAAAGGTATCAATGTTGCTAAAGTTTTATCTGACTTAGGTATTAAATTAACCGTTGGTGGTTTTTTAGGTAAAGAGAATCGTGATGGTTTTAATTTACTATTTGAATCATTAAATGTTACTGATAAATTCCAAACAGTCGAAGGCCGTACTCGTATTAATGTTAAATTAACCGAAGAAAACAGTGAAGTTACTGATCTTAATTTTTCTGGTTTTACTATTAGCGAGCAAGATTGGCAAACATTTGTCACTTCTTCGTTGGAATGGTTGAAAGAGATTGATATGGTTGCCATTAGTGGCAGTTTACCTGCAGGTGTATCTCTTGAAAAATTCACTGAGTGGATGAAGCAAGTAAAAGCAATTTGTCCTAAAGTTGTGTTTGACAGTAGCCGTGATGCTTTAGTTGCTGGGCTTAAAGCCAATCCATGGTTAATTAAACCGAATGATAAAGAACTTGAAATGTGGGTTGGTAGAAAACTAACTACATTATCAGAAATCAAAGCTGCTGCTATGGAGCTTATTGATGGTGGCGTAGAAAACGTAGTAATTTCACTAGGAAGTAAAGGTGCTTTATGGGTTACTAAACATGAAGCATGGTTAGCCAAACCGCCTAAATGTAAGGTGGTTAGCACGGTTGGTGCTGGTGATTCAATGGTCGGTGGTTTAATGTATGGTTTACTAACTAACCAATCAATTAAAGACACCTTAGTATTTGCATCAAGTGTTGCCGCTTTATCAGTTGAACAAGCCGGTGTTGGGGTATCAGACCGTCAAGCGGTTACCAACATGTCGGAAAAAATTGAAATAATTGCGGGATAGGAGTATTCATGAATATATATATTGTTGAAGGTAGCAATTCAGGCCCAGTTAATGGCCGTTTAGCTAAAGCGGAATTAGCGTTAGCTGCTAATTCATTAAATTTCAAAGTTGTTGATAATGCGACATCAGCCGATACGATTATTTCGGTTGGTGATGGTAATATCAACGATAAATCTGTGATTGGCAAAAAAGTTTATGTGGTAAGTGATCTCAATGAAATTTTTGCTGATCCTAAGAAAATCTTAAATAATGCAAAACTTAAAGCAACTATTTATGAACAATCTGCTAGTTCTGTACCTGTATCAGCAGCAAATAACGGACAAAAACGTATTGTTGCGGTAACAGCTTGTCCGACAGGTGTTGCTCATACATTTATGGCTGCTGAAGCAATTGAAGAAGAAGCGAAAAAACGTGGCTGGTGGTGTAAAGTTGAAACTCGTGGTTCGGTTGGTGTTGGTAATGAATTAACACCAGAAGAAATCGCTGCGGCTGATGTTGTTATTGTTGCCTGTGATATTGATGTTGATTTAAGCAAATTTGCAGGTAAAAAACTTTATCGTACCAAAACTGGTCCAGCACTTAAAAAGACAGCTCAAGAATTAGATAAAGCATTTGCAGAAGCGACAATCTATCAACCATCTACTTCAGCGGCAACAGCAAACACTAAAAAGAAAGGCATTTACCAACATCTATTAACTGGTGTGTCTTATATGTTACCAATGGTGGTTGCAGGTGGTTTAATCGTGGCGCTATCATTTGCTTTTGGTTCAATTGACATTGTTGATGGTGTACAACAACTGAAAGGTGAAGCTCATTTAGAACAAATTGGTAAGCTTGCATTCTCTCTCATGGTACCTTTGCTTGCTGGTTATATTGCTTATTCTATTGCTGATAGACCAGGTTTAGCCCCAGGGCTTGTAGGTGGTTTACTTGCTGTTTCTACTGGTGCGGGATTCTTAGGTGGTATTGTCATTGGTTATTTTGCTGGTTATTTAGCAATGTCAATTACTAAATATTTACCATTACCGAAAACACTTGAAGCATTAAAACCAATTCTTATTGTGCCATTACTTGCTACATTAGCGACTGGTTTAGTTATGCAATTTATTTTTGGTACACCTATTGCATGGTTAATGGATGCATTAACTAAATGGTTGGAATCTATGGGTACTGGGAATGCGATAATGTTAGGTACTTTATTAGGTGGTATGATGTGTACTGATATGGGGGGGCCAATTAATAAAGCTGCTTATACATTTGGTGTAACCATGATCTCTCAACATCTTTATGCTCCTATGGCTGCAGTTATGGCCGGTGGTATGGTTCCACCATTAGCAATGGGGTTAGCAACCTTAATTGCGCGCAAAAAATTTGCTAAAGCAGAACAAGAAAGTGGTAAAGCTTCATTAGTATTAGGTTTATGCTTCATCTCTGAAGGGGCAATTCCTTTCGCTGCTCGTGATCCATTACGTGTTATTCCTTGTTGTATTATAGGTGGGGCAATTACTGGTGGTCTGGCATTGGCATTTGGTTCTACCTTAATGACGCCACATGGTGGTTTATTTGTAGTAGCAATACCTGGCGTGGTTAAACCAATTTTTGATTATTTACTATCCATTGTTGTTGGTTCGGTTATTGCGGGTGTTGCTTACGCATTGATTAAAAAACCTGAAACACAAACAACTGCATTAGCTAGCTCATAATACATTATGCAACTAAAACGCCATCTTCTGATGGCGTTTTTTTATTCTTGTCTTAATCTATTTTTTTACCCAACGCTGTAAATCTTTTGGGATAAAATTATCCATCCTCTCTAACATTTCATCAGCAACATCTGCTACGATCAATGTTCGATAAAAATTGTCTCGGATAAAGCCTTCTTGTACTGCGTGTTTTAAAAAATTGATCATAGGTTGCCAAAATTGACTATTTAATAAAGCAACAGGTTTTTCATGATAACCAATTTGCATACCTGTCCATACCTCAAACAGCTCTTCTAATGTCCCCGTGCCTCCAGGCATAGCAACAAAACCATCAGCTAGCTCAGTTAATCTTGCTTTACGTTGATGCATATTTTCAACAACTTCTAAACGCGTAATACCATGGTGTGCAGTTTCAGCTTTTACTAACCGCTCAGGAATAATGCCAATAACTTCACCGCCATGAGCGAGAACGGCATTAGCAATAACACCCATTAGTCCTTTATTGCCACCACCATAGATCAATCGTCTATTTTGTTTGGCAATGGTCATACCTAATTGCTCTGCTGCCATACGATATTCAGGACGATTACCTTCACTTGCCCCACAAAATACACAAATATTTTTTTTCATCACTTTTACTCTACTGGTTATGCTATTTTCTCAATATTCTAGCATGGTTTTCCCTCGATTTGTTTACAAGCTGAGCAGTTAAACCTAATTAGTGTTTTAGAGATTGACAGAATCGTCATAGATGGTTAATATCTTGTCCGTTAAGTGTTCCTCCATAGTTCAGTCGGTAGAACGGCGGACTGTTAATCCGTATGTCACAGGTTCAAGTCCTGTTGGAGGAGCCAATTTCAGTTTTTGGGAGCCTGCTTATATAGCAGGTTTTTTTATACCTACCTTTCAACAGATATTTCAAAATCACTTTTACCTGCATAAACATTATCAATTCGCCGTTTAGCCATGTTTGAACAGGGATATATAATTATTTTTTATAAGGCGTGTTTTAGCTGGAAAGCCTTATTCTTGCAGCGTATAATTCAGCCTCCCTCCAATTAATACCAAAGTGTGAAATTAATATGAAACATAACGTAGTAATTGCAGTATTAATGGCAACTAGCTTATCTTGTGCCGCTTCAGGACATTCATCTCATTGGGGATATGAAGGTCAAGAAAAACCAGAAAACTGGGGTAAATTATCACCAGAGTATGCTACCTGTGAGAATGGTAAAAATCAGTCACCGATCAATATTGATCATGCATTAAAGACAGAGCATGAAAACTTAAAGTTTTCATTCAAACCAAGTAAACAAGAAATTATTAATAACGGACATACTATTCAGGTTAACGTTACTGGCGATAATCAGTTAATATTAGATGATCAAACCTTTACGTTACAACAATTCCATTTTCATAGCCCAAGTGAAAATACCATTAAAGGTAAAAGTTACCCAATGGAAGCCCATTTTGTTTACAAAAATAAAACTGGTGAGCTTACCGTCGTCGCTTTAATGTTTAATAATGGTGAAGCGAATCCTGAAATTGCCAAGGCTTGGCAGCAAATGCCAACAGAATTGGATAACAAAGCAACTTTAGACAAAATTGTTGATATCAGTACATTATTTCCTAAAACACTCGATTATTATCGTTTTAGTGGATCATTAACAACACCACCGTGTACTGAAGGTGTAAGATGGATAGTGTTAGAACAACCTGTAACCGCCTCAGAACAACAAATTGAACAATTCCACTCAATTATGCATCACGATAACAACCGTCCTGTTCAACCTTTAAATGGCCGAATTATTGTTGATTAATAAATGGGTTTTGATTGGCTTTATAAATATTTATTATAAAGCCAATTTGATATTAGTATTTTTCAAAAATAGTAAATAAATTTATTCATTCATAATAATTACACCCTGATTGGTAATTATTTTAGTTATCAATCATATTTAATCTATTGTTAAATTCTACCTTTTTATTAGATAAGCGATAGAACTGCTACCAACAAATGAATCGGTTTGTTTCAATATATTGCACAACTATACCGTTAATATTGGTACCGATTTGTTGCCAATGATCTTCTGTGTTTTCCTTGTGTTGAAGAGAAGAATCTGATTATAGATATAGCTCAGATGAAAGTATTCCTTCATTTTCAGTGCTTAATGTATCAATAAAGTTTTCCCATCATACTTTTTGCAATATCAAATTACATGAATTATTAATAAATAACCTTAATTATGGTTAAATATAAATTAATATTAGTCATGATTTTTTAATCTATTCTATTTTGAAATTTAAACTGAAGAAAATGATCATTAATCTTCTAATCTATATAAAAGGAGAAGCAGTAATCATATCTGGTAAACTATTAAGATAACTATTGAAAACTTTAAATTATTGATTAATTGATAAGGGATAAAATATGCGTTATTGGGTCGTGTATGTTGCTGGAGCAAAAGCACAAGTAAATTATAGCATTGGTAAACAAAAAGGGATTTGGGGTTTAAAAAAAATCACAAGTCAATCTCAAATAAATAACATGCAGGTTGGCGATCAAATTATTTTTGTTCAACAATTAAAATGGCAGTCAATAAATGGCGATGTACCCAAAGGGTTCCCTAAATTTTTAAAAGATCCTCAACAATTTAAAGGTATTGTTTCTGAAATAGTAATCGGAGAAATAACTAAAGGTTATTATCAAGATAGTTCTATTGTTTGGCAAGATAATGAATATCGACACCGATTTAATTTTAAAATTAAAGAACAAGTAACTAATGTATTATTTAATATGGAAGAGTTTGGTTCTGAATTAATTGAAGCAACTTTAAAATCAATTAAATCAGGAGGTGATGCCTGTTTTGTTGGCAACAATAAAATCATTAATTTCACGAAACTTGATGATTTTGGTTTAGATATAGATCCAAATGAATTTAAAGATTTTTCAGTTAATGAAGGATATGTTAAGTTTATCGAAAATCATAAATATCTCGAACGCAATAGAAAAATTGTTAAATTAAAAAAACAAAAAGTTTTAACAAGCCAAAAATGTTTAAAATGTGAAATTTGCGGATTTGATTTTGCTGATTTTTATGGTGAAGAACTTGGACAAGGTTTTGCTGAATGCCATCACATAAATCCATTATCAGAGTCAGGTAATGTAAAAACTAAATTATCAGATTTAATTATTATATGTGCAAATTGTCATAAAATGATTCATCGTAGAAAACCTTGGCTGAGCCCACAAGAATTAAAGGATATAGTTGAAAATCAAAAATCAAAAATAAGATCTGTTTAAAAGAATCTATTAGAACTAAAGGTATAACGATCTAGATTGATATTTTTTATTTTGATAACTTTTTTATCGCTTTTAACCATTTAATTAAGATGAATTTGTCTATGGTGCTAAAGTTCACATACACACAACAATAGTATTTATCTTTCGGTGTTTTTAAAAGATGTAAAAGAATGCTATTAAACAGTGAATAGGTGAATAGGCAATGATAACCGGCGTTGGTTTATTCTAGAATTAATTATAATAAAAATATTTTGTATATTTCAATTTAATAGCCAATGATGGAACAAAACACGTTTTGTGGAATTAATAAAATGTAATTTACATAACGTATTGTTTTTAATTTTATTTGTTGCAACTAAAAAGTTGTCATTCATTTCCCTATATGCAATCCTCAAATCCTATATTTCTCCATTCTACGCAATTGGCCAAATGTTTTAATCTGTGATACAGCTCACAGTTAGAAATGAATATTTCTAGCTTTTTGACTTGTAAGTGAACTTTTTTAAGCAGTATCGCAAAATTGATGTATATTAATTACATTGTTTAGCATAAAAATGTGCTAATAATATGAATATAAAACAATTAAAAAATATTATTACAGTGATCATCATAAAGAAAGAGCGACAACATAAACCTGATAAATCCTTACTACTGTTTTATGTTTTAATTCAGTATAAACAAGCTTACCTGCGTCTATCTGACTGCAGAACTAAAATCTCACAACATATATCAAAACTGTTAAATAGCTTTGTATTGAAATGTAAAACATAAGAATTAAATATGTCTTTTAGGCGCCTTAAAGGTAAACAGTTAAGGTAATTAATGAATGCTAAATTTGATACTAAACCATAATTTGTAAAGCAAGTTTTTTAGTGGCAAGAGTTTAGAGCATAAGATTGATAATAAAGTGTCACATTATAGAAACAATATATCGTGCTTATTTAATTTAAAGCATTATATGAGGATAAATAAATGATTAAGTGTGCATTAATTTATGATTTCGATGGAACGCTAGCAGAAGGTGATTGTGCCCAACATGGACTGATGCCAGCATTAGGAATTACTGACATAACGAGCTTTTGGAATAAAGTGAAAGAACGTGCTAAACAAGACGATGGTGACGAAATACTATCTTATCTTGGACTCTTAGCCGAAACAGCCAATCAACTTGGTTCTGATGAATTAAGTGAAGACAATTTAAAAAAACATGGAAAGTCTATTCCTCTCTTCCCCGGTGTTGATACTTGGTTTGAGCGTATTAATGAATATGCGGAAGTTAATGAGATAGAACTACAACATTACATTATTTCAAGTGGTTTAGATGCTATGATTCGTGGCACAGACATTGGTCATCAATTTAGCCAAATTTATGCATGTAAATATCATTATTGCCAAAAAGGGAAACAAGCTATTTGGCCTGCTCAAGCGATAAATTATACAACCAAAACCCAATTTTTATTCCGCATAAACAAAGGAATTAAAAATTCGTGGAACAATGCCGATGTTAATAAATTTATTGAGCTAGATGAACGAGATATTCCTTTTCAACGAATGATCTATTTGGGTGATGGTGATACCGATATTCCATCAATGAAAATGGTTAGATACCAAGGTGGTTTTTCCTTAGCTGTGTTTGATGAGCAAAAATGGAATGATCAACTTACACAAAGAAAAGTTGAAAAACTGATTGCTGAAGAAAGAGCAAATTATGTTGTTCCTGCTAATTACCAAGAAGGTAGCCAGCTAGAAGTTACTGTGCGAGGTTTACTGCAATTGTTTAAACGTAAGCAAAAAGGTTAGACGATTTTCTTGTTTATGGAATAAATTTCCTATTAAAAGGACTGCTGGCAATGATTTCTATCTATATGAATGGTGATAATAAAACTAAGCAAATCAGTGACTGGTCACTTTACTACGATAATAAAGATCAAGAACTGAAACTAACTAGCTATTTTCCTTCTGGAAAAAAATATACGCAGCCGTTATCACAATGCGAAGTGATTCCAGTTGAAAAAATAAAGGGAAATCTCCTTATTGTTAAGGATAAACCCAAAATAGATTTGATTGAAAGGGCTGAAAGCTATGCACGAAAGTATACTGTTGTCTATTATCCTAATAATAGCCGGCCCTACGTTATGCTTAATGACAATATTCAGATTGTATCTGAGACAAATCTGAAAAATGAAGATATTTTTCAATATTTTACGCAAGTAGCGCAAGCTCGTATTGAACATGCTGATGAGCACAATAAAGGTATTGCCGAAAATGTGTTACGACAACTTGATAAAATCACTCCTCATCCTGATACGGTGCTTCATGCTTATTGCAGTGTAACAAATCAAAAACGCCAACTTCCTCAACATTTTATTTATCCTTTTGGTGTTAATCAAAGCCAATTAACTGCTGTAAAACAAGCCTTTGCCTCACAAATTAGCATTATTGAAGGTCCTCCTGGTACAGGTAAAACTCAAACTATCTTAAACATTGTGGCTAATATTCTCTTAAATAATCACACTGTGGCTATCTTATCTAATAACAATTCTGCAGTAGAAAATGTTTATGAAAAATTAGCTAAAGATCAGCTTGATTATCTGGTTGCCAAATTAGGCAGTAGTGATAAAAGAAAAAACTTTTTTGATAGTGAGTTGGAGGTGAACCATGAAAAACAAGAGCCAACCATAACCCTACAAAGAATAAGTGATATTACTAATACATTAATTGACCATCTTCAAGCTCAGAACCAAGTTGCTTCTTTAAAAGCACAGATTGACGAATTGACTATTGAAAAGCGTTATTTACAACAGTGGCAAATTGAAAACTTAACGACTAACTTAGAACCATTCGGTAGATATCAGCTTTCAAGGAAGAACACTACAGATTTATTAGCTTATTTACACTACTTAGCTCAACGACGTATTTCATTCAAAGATCGAATTCAACTCTTTCTTAATTTTAAGATAATCCGCACAGCGTTTATTAATGATTGGCAAAAACGCAAAGCACTTTTTTATGCTTTACAGTTAGCTTATTATGAACTGCAATTAAATGAAAAAAACAGCTTACTTAGACAGTATCAACAACGGCTTGAGGCAAACCAATTTAACGCTTTATTAGCAGATTTAACCAATAGTTCAATGCGATATTTGAAAGCGCATCTCTCTAAAACCATCGACCGGACAACGATCTTTACTGACAAAGATTACCAACAACGTTTTACTGAATTTACTAAACGATTTCCCATTATAGGCAGTAGCACTCATTCAATTATTAACTCTTTGGGGCAAGGCGTTCTAATTGACTACTTAATTATTGATGAAGCATCACAACAAGATATTATTCCCGGTATTCTTGGTCTAGGATGTGCTAAAAATGTAATTATTGTCGGTGATCGTAAACAACTACCTCATGTACCTATAAAACTCGAAATCACACCACCTAATGAATATTATGATTGTGAAAAATACAGTTTACTTGACTCTTTTATTAGCTTATTTCAAGATAAAATTCCCATCACATTACTGAAAGAACATTATCGCTGTCATCCTAAAATCATTCAGTTTTGTAATAAACAATTTTACAATAATCAGCTTATTCCGATGACGCAAGATAATGGTGAACAAGCGCTAACATTAGTTATTACTGCACCTGGTAATCACGCAAGAAACTTTTCAAATTTGAGAGAACTGGACTCACTCAATAAAATAGGTTGGCAAGATTTTACTGAAGAAAATACAGGTTTTATTGCTCCCTACAATAACCAAATTGATTTATCGCAAGAACATTTACCAATAGGTATTGTTAAAGCCACTACGCATAAATTTCAAGGTAGAGAGTGTGATAACATTATCTTTTCTACTGTATTGGATAAAAAACAGAGTAGTAAAGAAAACCTTAATTTTGTTGATGATCCCCATCTAATTAATGTAGCTGTCTCACGTGCTAAAAACAAGTTTATGTTGGTCACGGGTAATGATGTCTTTACTAAAAATAACCAAAGTATTGCAGCCTTAATTCGATATATTAAATACTACGCAGATAACGAACATGTTTACCAAAGTCCGGTTATTTCGGCTTTTGATTTGCTTTACCAAGATTACGATAAGTCGTTAGAGGCACTTAACTCACGGTTAAGAAAAAATGATTCAAAATATAAATCAGAACGGATCGTTGCCCAATTACTGCGTGATATACTGCAAGAAGACACTTATCAAACCATGATATATCATCAACAAGTTCTTTTAGAACAGCTGGTTTCAAAAGCGAACAACAGCTTTACAGAGCGTGAACTTGAATATATGCATAATAAAGCTTGTTGTGACTTTGTCCTTTATTTTAAAACGGGTAAACACCCTATAGCTGTGATTGAAGTTGATGGCGGTGATCATAATAAGCCAGAGCAAAAGAAACGAGATCAGCTAAAGAATTCCATTCTTGATAAAGCTGGCGTGCCTATATTACGACTTAAAACAGTTGAAAGCCAAATAGAAGATAAAATTAAGCTGTTTTTAAATCAAAGTATTATAGATGAAGGATAGAGATCTAAAAATGGGATATTAGAATTAAATAACGAATCGATTTTAAAAAAATTTTTCAGTCTTTCGTTTTATATGCTTGCTTACAAAAATTGTTCAATAAAAAATGGAACCAGCCGTATTCGGTGAGTATTTTGTCATAGGTATTTATTTATGCAGTTTAATACTATATAAAGAACGTTTTAATTTAAATATAGCTATCCATGCTTAGCTAAAAATTTAATTTCATAATATTTTTTCACTATATTTTTTTAGCATAATAATTAGGTTCTTCATATTTTACAAAGTAGTCATAATAAATAAAAAGCCAATATTTCTTTATTTTATAAAAATAAAGGATTAGTTTTTTATTAAAAAAGTTAAAAGTCTAGAAACATCAATTAGATATGGTAGAATTTATTCATATCGCTTTATTACTATCAATTAAACATTAAACTATAACTAAAAAGATTAAATAGAATGACAATCATATATGGGTATATCTCCTCATCCGCCGCTGATGACAAAGCTTTAAGTAATTTTAATAAGGCAGTCTTACAACGACTTTCTCAATATGGTTCTTATATTTGTCGGGATATGTTTGCAATGTTACCTTTTGACAATAGAGCGCTTTGTAAATATTCGCATATTATTCATTTTGCTGCTGAATATGATGAAATGTATGTTATGCCGGATGATTGGTTAGAAGAGTTTGAAAGTTTATTATCCCAATTATATTGGAATCATGTTAATGTCATTGAAACTTATTCTGGAAATCGTTTTGTATGGCGAGCAGATGAATGTGTTTTAGAAAAAATAAGTGCCACAACAAAATGGAATAGGATTGTTTTTGAATCTTACCATTATTTAGTGGAAATGAAATATTAGGGTTTAACCATTGTGGTTATCTACTTTATAACTAATAATATTTTTGAAAATTAATATTATGTATAACATCAATTTCTTTTAATTTTTAGCAATAGATATGTTATCTAAAAATTCAGAGCAATAAAAAGCCCTCATTAGAGGGTTTGAATTCAGGGATTAAATAAATTTAATAAAAATTATTTTACTCTTGTGCAAACTTTCAGTATTTTCATTCTAGATTTAGTTATCCCTATACTATCATTTTGACTAGCGATATACATTTCCCTTTCAAAAGTATATTTATTATTTGAATTTTTCAATAAATTTGTATTACTGACGTATTCGAAACCTAAACTATTAACTTCCATTTTTAAATTTTTATAAAATCTATCCAAATTAATCTCTACTGCTTCTTTATCCCCATTTTTCGATAATAAAATTCCATTAACAATTTTATATGAGAAGGTTGTTTGTCCGCTATATGATTCATAGTAATCACGGTATTCTTTAAGTTTAGTATCATATCCACTTTCATATAACTTATCAACGCAGTTCCAATTACCAACCAAAAACTCATTAGTAACTTTACCGCTGCTATCATCATCACAACTAAGCAACACAAAGCAAGCTAAACCTAGTAATGCAATCCTTTTCATACCATCTCCTTTTTGAGTAAATAGTATGTTATTTAAAGATTAGGGGCAATAAAAAACCTCGTTAGAGGTGTTGAATTGATTTTATAGTCGATAGATAATTATTTTATTCTTGTACATAAACCTTTTACTTTTATTTTATAGACACATTCATTTTTGTTATCAACATTTTTTTCCATTAAAAAAAGTTCTTCATTAAGGAAGTATTGATTATCAGTTTTTTTAGTCATTAATGTTGTAATTTTTGCTGAGCGAAATCCATCGTCATGAATAACATCAGTTTTACCCTTATATCTATTAACTATATCCATTTCTACCCAATCTTTAGAACTATCTTTTTTTGAGTATAGTTTACCTTCGTCTATTTTATATTCCTTTACATATAAAATATCCTCGCTTTCTCCATAATCAGAGAGTTTTCCATTATGATCTCGCGCTGAGAAGGTCTGTAATTTACATTGCCACTTTCCAACCAAAAACTCATTAGTCACTTTCCCATCATTATCATCACTACAACCAAATAATAATAAACAGACCAAGCTTAATAATATCTTTTTCATACTTTCTCCTTTGTTGGTAAATGGTATGAAAAATAGATGATAATATCAATTACAATTTAGACTGAACATTTATTGAGTTAGGCATTGCATTCCATTCCATATGTCACCAGAATGGCTCATTATGTTTTTTGATATTCTCTGTTCAGCTTGTTTTACAGCCGTCCTGATGCTCTCTTTAACCATTTAGCAAAGTTCGGCGCGTGAGTTTCGAAGGATTCATTTTCTTTGGCAGGGTAATAATCAATATCATTACTTACCAATAACCAATCTTTTTTATTGTGAGGTCTAAAAGTTTGTGTCTTCAGTTCATAAACACCATTTTTAAAGCAGATTATATCTTTCTGAGGTGTTCTCATTATAGGCAGTGATAACCTGAGCGATTCAACCGCTGAGCTAATTCGCATCGGGTTAAATGGCTCACCTGAACGGTTAAATTTAAGCATTCGGCTACTTTACTGCTCGCCTCTTTCATATCATTACAATGATAATAGTTTTTAATAAGTTCTAAGCCGTCACCGCTACCGCATTGATTGCAGAAATAAGCACCGCGACCATTTTTATTATCAAATCTATATCTATCTTTACCACCGCAGACGGGGCAGGGGCAATGTCTGCCATTGCCCACCTCAACACCTAATGAACTAAAGATTGATTGCCATTTACCCACCGCTTGGGTGGTAATTTCGTTTATTTTCATTACCGCCCCCTTAATTGATTGTCGCGTTATATTCAGTTTTGATATCTTTAGTTAAACCAATAAACAATGTTGAAAGTAATTTTTGCCCGAGCGGAGTTAATGAAATAGGTTTATCTGCGCTTTTTGTGTACATGTCTTTCAACATTCCATAAGTGCGATTTAATCCCTCACTTTCACCAAAATCCTCAATCAAGCATTGCTTAAGGTTGATATTTAAACCTAAGACTATTAAATCTTTATTAATATCAATCTTAGTGCCTTTATGAACAAATACTTGACTATCATTTTTGTTAATCTGCTCAATTAAAAACAAACTTGCTACTATCGCCATAATTGAATCAACGATGACATAGTGAATTGCGGTTATTTTTTGGTTATTACTCATTATTTTTAACTTCCTTAATCATTAAGTTTATCGTCGAGTAAATTAATCTGATTTGAAGCAAAGCAAGCAACGTTTTTTAATTGTGCAAACAAGTAACCAATATCGCGTATATCGTCTTTAAATTGTTGTTCCTCATATTCTTCACATTCAGAAGCCCAAAATAACAAATTACCAATAGCACCGATTCCCCATAGAATTGATTGTCTGAGTTCCTCTAAGTGTGCTTTTGCGTGTAATAAGTTATGTGGTTGGATATCAGCCTGATATAAATTCAAGACAGATAAAAGGTTAGGTAGGTCATATTGCCCATTTTTAGGGTATAGGGTATCATTACTATTAGCCATAGCATTACTCCGTTTAATGTTTGTGGTTAGATAGCTCATTGAGGTGCGAACTCTTTGGGCTATTGTTTTTATTAAAATGTTAAAATTTAATGTGTCCGTACAATATATTTTATTTTGTCCGTACATGTCAACACTATTTTTATTCTTTACTTTAGTGTATATTGTCCGTACTAATAACTTATGAATATCCAATATGGCAAATGAAACTAGTAAGTCAAAACGTAAAGATATCCGCTTTCCACACGAACTAATAGAAAAAATAGACGAGCAATCCAAAAAGGAGAATACTAACTTTTCTGCTTGGGTTATTGCTGCTTGTCGCGAAAAATTAAACAAACCAAACAAGAAATAATTTACTAGTTTAATACCACCAAAAAGTGGTATTTGTTTTTTTATTTTTCTTTTTATGGACTGACAAAACCTAGTTATTAGAATTCCTTTTTCCTTTTTTATGGACATGCAAAACCGTTTTTTAAAATTTAACACCATAAAAGGGCATTAATAGTAGAAATATAATAAGATGAAAATTGTAGAGAAAATGAGGATTCTTTATTAATAGAAATAACGGAAAAAGAATTTAATTTGATCAGAGAATTAGATTCAGCAGTTCTAATTTTTTGTAAAAAAAAAGAAATTCTGACTTTAACTGGTTGGACAAGAGAAGAACTATTAGCTTTTGGTAATATGCTAAGTAAACTTGCAAGAGAAAATAATATTAACTTGTAAGTTAAATAATCGATAGCTACAATGGGGATCTTGTTATCTTATTCTTGAACATGCATAGCATGTGGTCATTTCTATTTTTATCAATAAAATCACAAAGCTCAAAATTGAGTTCTCTTTTTATGGACTCAAGAAACTCAGAATATTTAATTTTCCATGTACTGGATTTCGCTCTGAAAAAAGGTTAAAAAAATCATATAATTGACTGTGTGCTTAATTCAGTTAACATAGAGTTATGCTTTTTATTTCTATAGTTTATTGATTTTGATGTGTTTTAAAGGATTTAAAAGAATGTTACTGAATAGTGAATTGGTGGAGCTGGCGGGAGTTGAACCCGCGTCCGAAATCTCTACATCCTTGGTACTACATGCGTAGTTTGTCTTTAAATTTCGCTTACCCGCTGCGGACAAACACGCCACTGATAAACTAGCTTGATTAAATTTAATGCTTCTGCCCCAAGCAAGGCTTCCACACGATCTCGTTTAGGTTTGACTCCTCTTGATCCCCGTCCTACGAGCGGAGGCTAGGGAGAGAAGGCTCTATACAGGTTATTAAGCTGCTAGTGCGTAGTTTTCGTCGTTTGCGACTATTTTTTTGCGGTTTATTTACGAGGCCTACCGCACCTCGGCATGCACCTTGGGTTTCGCAAATCCCGTCGAATCCAGAATCAGCCCCAATTGTGATTGGTGTTTATAGACAATATTGGGGCATTATAGGTGAATTCAAGCAGTAATACAAGTTACCCGACTTCAGGATTTACCCAATTTTCAGTTGGTTGTTCTGGTTTTAACGCAGCAATAATGTTATCAACAGCGCATTTGACCATAGCATATCGAGTTTCAGTGGTTGCTGAACCTACATGTGGTGATAATAAAACATTATCAAGTTTTAATAATGGCGAATCTTTGGCTAATGGTTCAACTTCAAAAACATCTAAGCCAGCAGCCTTAATTGTTTTATTTTTTAATGCTTCATAAAGTGCTTGTTCATCAATTATCGGGCCTCGAGCACCATTGATAAGGATTGCTGATGATTTCATTAACGCTAATTTTTGTTTAGTAATAAGCCGTTTGGTTTGATCGGTTAGCGGTAAAATGATAACAACAAAGTCAGCTTGTTTTAGGACATCATCTAGTTCAAGACGTTTAGCATGATAGGCTTGTTCAACATGGGCATTGGCTGAACGATTATAATATATGATGTTCATATCAAAACCACAATGTGCTCGTTTCGCTATGGCTTGACCAATACGGCCCATGCCTAAAATACCGATGGTTTTACCATAAATATCGGTACCAAAATACTCTGGTGTGATGCTTTTATTCCAGCCACCATTATGAATAAGATTAGATAATTCAACGGTTCGACGAGCGGTAGCCATGAGTAGGGTAAAAATGAGATCAGCGGTACTTTCAGTAAGAACTTTCGGAGTATTCATTAATCGGACGCCGTGTTTTTTCAAAGCAAGTAAATCATAATTATCAAAACCGACTGAAATTGTCGCCGCAGCTTTTAATTTAGGGGTGTGTTGCAAAAAATTATCATCAACTCGAGTTGGAATATTAGATCCAATCATACCGTCAGCATTGGCTAATGTTTGGATAAATCCACTAATATCGGTTTTAGGAGCACCTTGAAATAGTGTTAGATTGAAAGCTTGCGCTAGTCTTTCTTGTTGATCAGCTGGAATTTTACTAAATAAAACAACATTCTTTTTCATAAATACTCCTATATAGCTATATAGACTATTTTTACCGCAGTATAGCGTTAGATTATTTAAATTTGCAATGGAATTAAGTTTTAACCAAATTAGTTTTTATGTGCTGAAAAATGAGAAATATTTATATTTTTTTAAATATTTTTTAAAATAATTATTAATATAAATCAATATAATAGAATATTTTTTAGAAATATATTAAATTTTTTTGAAATTAGTTGGAACTTTTTGTGATTTAGTCTGTCTATATATTCAGATTACGTTAATTCATTTTTTGCCCTCCACTCATTTTTGAGTGGATTTTTTTTGCCTACAATTTTAATTAGTGCTAACTAATCCTGCTATAGAATTATATCATCTACATAAATAATCGATATATGAAAATATATTGAACAATTATTAACAGCAAGTTAATATCTAGCGATTTTCATTATTCTAATAAATAGTGTTAATTTTATTATTATCAAGCCTTTTATCTATTCTCAATTTATTTGGATTTAGTCTGGTAACTAAATAATAAGGTAATGGATGGTGCTTAATTACTAATAAGTGAGCAGAGAGAATTTTTATGTTATTTTCATCAAGGACAAAAGGCCACCTAATCGCATTGATGACAGTGTTTATTTGGGGAATCACTTATATTGCCACCAAAGTTTTACTGACAGATTTTAAACCGATTGAAATTCTCTTTTTTCGATTTACCTTAGGTTATGCCGCGCTTTGGTTATTAGCACCTCGCTTTTTCGCCTGGCAAGGAATTAAACAAGAGTTGATGTTCCTTGGCGCTGGATTTTGTGGTGTCACTTGTTATTTCCTCTGTGAAAATATTGCTTTAACCTATACCACCGCATCAAATGTTGGTGTGATCACCACACTAGCTCCAGTCTTTACTGCTATATTGGCCATCTTTTTTCTTAAGGCCGAAAAACCAGCGAAAGTGTTTTATATTGGCTGTCTATTCGGCATGATAGGTATAGCCTTAATTAGTTTCAATGGTCAGTTTGTATTATCGGTTAATCCGCTTGGTGATTTACTGGCGGTGTTTGCTTGCCTATTTTGGGCATGTTATTCAATTTTAACTAAAAAAAGTAGTAACTATGGTTACAATATTATTTTGCTGACGCGAAGATTCTTTTTTTATGGTCTAATGTTTATGTTACCCGCACTATATTTATTTGATTTTGAATGGAATTTTTCGCGATTTGAGCAACCAATAAACTTAATAAATATCTTGTTTTTAGGTGTCGGAGCTTCAGCTATCTGCTTTGCCTCTTGGAATTATGCGGTAAAATTAGTGGGTGCGGTCAAAATTAGCATCTATATCTATTTAGTACCAATTTTGACAATTATTAATGCAGTGTTAATTTTAGATGAACCTTTTACTTGGATTGCGGCAATAGGTACCTTATTTACACTTGGTGGCGTATTTTTATCAGAAGGGAAAATCAAATTTAAAAAGCATTAATATTTTATAATTTTTATTAATGCTTTGATATATAAAAATATTACCTAAACTGCCACATTTATTGCATACGGTTGTCGATAGCTTGCATAATAATTTGTCCTAAGTGCTGATAATTTTCATCAAAATGATGGCCACCCGGTAGTTGAAATGCTTCGCCTTTCATCTCCGGTTGTAGGCAACCGCTATCGTCTCTCTCTTCTGCGCCATAGATACAGAATAATTTCTTTTCTGGAATCTGCGCAACCTCTGGCGCTGTTTTCATTTCATCGCCAGATTGTCCCAGCCAACCACTGACTTCTATTTCAAAATTAGCATCTTTAGAAAAAGCAATCATAATCAATGCTTGAACGCTTTGTTGATCTGCTTTGGATAAGCGATTATATAGTGCTGGTAAGATGTCACCCCCAAAAGAATAACCCGCTAGTACAAATTTATTCACCCCCCATTTATCACGGTATTCCTGCATTAAATAAGTCAGATCTTTAGCACTACGTTCAACCGAGCGATGTTGCCAAAAAAGTTTTAATGCATCGACACCAACCACCGAGTAACCATGTGCAGCCATATATTCTGCTGAAACTTTGTCTAAATCTCGCCAACCACCATCACCTGAATAATAAAAGGTAACACTATTCCGATGTTGTGGATTACCTTTAGCTGGCAATTCAATCACAGGTAATGGTTCATGTTCACCAAATAAAATAGAGGATAAATGTAAACTTAATAGTTCCGTTGGTGACGCTTGATACTCACCAATTGAGGTGGTTACTTTAATCTGTTTTTGTTGGCGAGGGAAAATAGCAACTTGTTCATCAGGTGGATTGTTCCAAATAACCTGCCATGTTCCATGGCTGGCCTGTGCTGGTAAAGGTGCGTTACAATCTTTATGATCTAAAGTAAACTCAATGGATAAAGCTTTAGCATCATCATCTTGTTGTTTGCTTAACCAACGATAAGCGAAAGCCGCACCTTCTTGCATGCCTGCAACAATAAATTTATCCTCATTTAAGATCTTCTGCGCTTGTTCAAAACGTGTTTGTTGTTCGGCACAACTTCCTTGTGGTTGTAATTCAAATTGCACCAATTTAGCACCCATTGATTCAGATAAGGTTAATAATTGATTAGCGGTAAAGTGATTATCTTGTGTCGCAACAATTATTGCTGAAGCTTCGGCTGACTGTTTTGGGCTAGCCGATAAAATAGTAAAGTTTTGATTAATTGTAACAGTATTAACCGAAGCAGTTCGTTGGTTTTTATAATTGTACCAACCTATAACAATACAAAATGTAATGAATACTAAAATAATGAATAATAAAACATAAAGTATGATTTTTTTCATTTGATTAGTTCTTCTGGTTAGTTAATGTTGTTTTGCCACCTGAAATTAACATGGTGGTATCAATTAAAGCAACTAAGGGGTCAAGTCCGGCAGGAACCGCCATATAACGAGGTTGCCAATGCGTTGCAAATTTTTCTTTAAACCGACGTAGGCCTTGGAAGTTATAAAATCGGCCACCTCGGCGAAAGACTAATGCACCTAAGCGTTGGATCATTGGTGCACCACGTCTTCTTTGCATGCCGGCAAGTGGTACCATTCCCAAACTAAAATACTGATAACCTTTTTCTTGATAATGTAAAATTAATCCAACCATTAAAAACTCCATGGTCGATTTTGGAATATCTTGTAAAACTCGCATTAGATCAATACTAGCACTATAGTTTTGCTTGGTTTCTAATAAATTCACAAAAGCAATAATGCGACCTTGGTACTCAACCGCGGCAATCGTGAAATTATCTAAATAGGATTTAGAAAAAGCCCCTAATGAGAATTTTTTCTCTTTGGTATGTTTGTTTTTTAACCATGCATCAGAAACTGCTTTCAATTCATCAATTGGTGCAGTACAAGGTGGATAAAATCTTAAACTAAGCCCATCTCGTTGCCCTCGATTCCAAGTATATCGAAGATCTTTATATCCCTTAGAGGTTAAATCAAACTCTTTTAAATTAACTAAGGCTTCTTCGCCAAGTTTGACAATACGAAGACCGATATCCATATAGAATGGTAAATTGTTTGCTTTAACTTGGTAAAAAACCGGACGTAAATGGTGTTGATCACAAAGATCTCTAAATGCCCAGATTAAATCAGCCCGAGCAGCGCTATCATTGCTAATAGGATCATATAGTGCAACCATGCTTCTTCCTCGTCTTGCATACATAATGAAAGCAGTATGTGATTGATTGAAGAGCAGTGACTTATCACCACTCATCGCTAATCCGCCTTCAGGTTGTTTTGAGTTAAGCATGATTTGATAGGCTTCACTTAATTCCTCTTCAGTCGGAATCGTTAAGATAGGTAATGCTGGTTTAAATGACCAAAATAACATTACGCTACTCAATAAGATAAAACTACCTAATGCTGCGCGTAATGCTCGGGGAACTCGGCTATCTAACTCAAATTGCCACCATAAATCATGGCTATAAGGAATATCTTGATAAATAAATAAGATTAGCCAAACAAATAAGGCAATTAAACCAAAACTGACTACAAAGGATTTTAGTGAGAAAGGTAAAATACTTAATCGGCTTTTACGATAAAAAGCATGTCTAAAATTGATTAATAGTATGGCTATTACTAATAATGTCGCTGCTTCGATCCAGTGTAAACCTCTTAGCAACGAGCAGATACTGCCTAATATCAACAAAATAACCGATACTCCCCATGCCGAATAAAGTCTGCGACGTAATCCTACCGCCATTAGTAGGCATAAAACTCCGATTAAACTTGCGGTTAAATGAGCAAAATTGACAATTTTTTTCGGAAAAAAAGTGCTGACAAAATCATGATTAAAGCCAGGTGTAACACTTGAAAACATCATGACTGCTCCGGCAAAAAATACCGTGGTGGCCATAATCGTTGCCGCAATACCGGTATCGGTTTCCTTAACTTGTGGCGCGGTTAACAAGTGTTTTCCTTCGTTAATTAGCAGTAAAATTCCAGCAGGAATCAATGGTAATATGATATAAATTAAACGGTAAATGACTAAAGCAACCGTTAATGATGCAGTATCAATTTGTGATGAAAATGCCGCTAATATAACCGCTTCAAATATGCCAACTCCACCAGGGACATGACTAAGTACCCCAGCTACTAATGCCAAGATATAAATCATGATAAAGGTAATAAAGTTTGGTTGATTCGAGAGTAAAAAATAGAGAATAGCACCGGCTAAAATGGCATCGATTAAGGTAATTAAAAATTGTCCACCGGCTAATTGCCAGTTAGGTAAACGGATCTGCCAATGGAAAATTTGATATAGCCAAGTATCTTTATTGGGTTTTTCTGCTAATCGGTGCGTATGTAAAAATAACAATACACCAGCATAAATGATCAATACTACACTAGCGATTAATTCGATAGTGATTGCCGAGATATGTAGCGCTAGCATGGTATTTTGTATATGTATTAATGCAGAAATTGTGGCGATTAAGGGTAATGTAAGGCCTAACGAAAGGCTAACAAAAATTGACATGCGAGCAACATCTATGGTGGTTAATCCATATTTAAAATAGAGCCGACAACGAATTGCACCGCCGGATAGGGCGGATAACCCGACTGCATTACCAATGGCGGAAGCACAAATTGCACCAGTAGCTATGGTCGATAGTTTTAAATCAACGCCTGCATATCGTGCAGCTGACCACTCATAACCCATCAACATAATATAACTTGCTATCGCCGATAGACATGCTAGTAAAATTGCATGGTAAGGCAGTTTATGCAGAGCTGATTGTAAATCGCTAAGATTAATTGATTGTAATAAATGCCAACACACAACCAGTGCGATACAAAAAATAGTGAGTCCAAATAGTAGAGCGATAAATTGACGATATCGAGAGAAACACTCTATAAGTTGCCAAGGCAAAACTTTGCGTGCTGATATTTTCACTTAATCAACTCCAGTTATTTGCATTGATAATAAATTGTGATTAGAGCATTCTACCCTTCGAAAATAGTGAAAACAATCGAAAGAAATTAAAAAAAATATAAAAAAATATTAAATACAAGGGGGTTTTTTGTTAAATTTGTCAGAATAATCATCAATAATGATATTAAATGTGATTTTTAACTCATTTTAAATTGATTTTGGTGGTTTTATGCAAGAATAAATGTCTAGCTGATAAAGTGCTAATTAAAACCATCAATAGCGATTAGATTTTAACTGCGGTAATATACATAATATCTCGATAAAATATAATCTATCATTACCATTTTTAATTAAGCCTAATAAAATGACCAACCTAATAACTGCTCAACAACAACTAATTCTTAATTCGATTAAACTATTTGTTCAACAAAAGCTTTCACATGATTTTTCCGGCCATGATATGGCGCATATTGAACGAGTTGTAAAATTAGCCGAAAAAATCCTTAATGATCAGCTACAAGCAAATGCATTTATTGTATTGATGAGCGCTTACTTACATGATGTCATTGATGAGAAAGTGGTTGAGGATGTTGATAAAGCAATAATTGAATTGCGTGATTATCTGCAATTATTAAAGGTAACCACTAACGAGATTAATGCTATTTTTGCAATTATCGAAAATATGTCTTATCGGAAAAATCTTTTGCAAAAAAACGAGTTATCTTTGGAAGGACAAATAGTTCAAGATGCTGACCGTCTTGATGCTATTGGCGCAATAGGTATTGGCCGTACTTTTTATTATGGTGGTAATAAGCATAATATTATGCACGATCCAAACATTCCACCACGAACAAAACTTAATGAAGACAATTACAAACAGCCAAACACAGTAATTAATCACTTCTATGAAAAATTATTTTTACTCAAAGATATGATGAATACCGACACAGCTAAACAGATCGCCGAGCAACGCCATAAAATTTTAGTTGAATTTGTTAATCAATTTGAGCAAGAGTGGCTGAGTAACGATTAAGTTTTATCAAAACTAAATCCTGACGTTTAATCAGGATTTAGCTAGCAGATTTTAAAGTATCTATGATGCATCGCGTCTATTTAAAAGGGAATTGGTGCACCGACTAAAGAGAGAACGATTGGTAGTGTAATTAAACTCAATAAAGTACTGACTAAAGTAGCACTTGATACCAGTGCTGGGTTAGTATCAAATTGAACTGACATTAGTGTAGTATTGGCAGCACTTGGCATTGCCGCTAGAACAATAAGAATCTGTTTTGCCATTGGGGTAATAGGCATAAAATAGACCATTACAAAAGCGACCAGCGGTGATATAACCATCCTGGTTACTAAAGCAAAAGAAAGTTTTGGATAATCAAGTTGTTTAATTTTGATTTTGGCCAATTGCATGCCCAAAATAATCATAATTATCACAATGGAAGAATCACCGATCATACTAATCGAAGTCATAATCGATTTTGATAATGGTATTTGACACAGTTGGAAAAGAATACCCGCAAAGGCACCATAGGCAACCGGCATTCTAATTACTTTGTTAATGACATCTTTTTGACTGACAATATCACTATGTGTGCTACCTTTGGCTGCATAATAGATGCCAACAGTGCTCATAACAAATTGTTGTAACACCATCATTATGACACCTAGATCAAAACCGATCGTGCCAAAAAAAACCAATAATACAGGTGTACCATAATTACCATTATTCATAAAACACGAACTTAAAATCATTGCACAGCGTTGTTTGACCGAATACTTCATTATCATTGACCAGACGCTGACAATAACTACTAAAGAAAAACAGAGTCCAATGAGATAAGCAATATAGATTAAATAATCGCTGGTTAAGGTATGAGTATAAAATGTTTTAAATGCTAAAAAGGGCGATAACACATATAGCGACATTTTTGAAAGATTAGCAACATCAAAATTAAGAATCTTTTGACCAATAAATCCAACAATAAAAATACAAAAAATAGGAAACAAAATAAGGAAAAATTGCATAATTTTAACTTTAACTTTTTGGTTGATTAATTTATTGAATCAATAGCCTTAACTATCGACTCGGTTAGTTTTTGACAGGTGTTATCATCAAGGGCTTTATTGTGTTTATCGGTTAAAATAAACAGATCTTCAATATGTTCACCAATTGTGGCTATTTTAGCACTGCTTAGCGATAAGTCTAATTTTGCAAACACTTCGCCAACGCAAGCAAGTAAACCTGGTTTATCAAGGGCAATGAGTTCCATATAAGTTTGGTTTTCGTTAAATGACGAAATAAAGTTGACTTGTGTTGGTACAGAAAACGAACGTAGTCGTTGTTTAGTGGGTTTTATTGTCACGCCTTTGTAGATAGATTGATGTAGTACTTTATGCAGCGCGTGGATAATATCTTGATGTCGATTTTCTGGCACAATTTGCCCATTAGGTTCAAGCACAATAAAGGTATCTAATGCAAATCCATTTTTATTAGTAATAATCAAAGCATCATGAATACTCAAATTTAACATACTTAATGCATTACATGCTGCAGCAAATAAAAAAGGCCTGTCAGATGAGTAGATGATGATTTCGCTGCCACCATGATATGGATTGGGATTAATCGAAACTAATGTTTGACTCAAATCATGATTTAATAATAGTTGAGCGTGCCAAACGATCTGTTCAGCGCTATAGCGCAAAAAGTAATCGACACGATAATCTTGCCAAAGGTTTTTTATCATTTGCTCGTCGTAATCTTGTGCCAGTAATTGAGTTAGTGCTTGCTGTTTATGTTGACGAGCAACACTTCGTTGTTCTGGTATTTGATGAATGCCCGAATCAAATGATCGTTTAGCGGTTAAGTAGAGCTCACGCATTAGGCTCTGCTTCCAACTATTCCATAAGGTTTCATTGGTGGCACAAACATCGGCAACCGTTAAACAGAGTAAATATTGTAAACGGCGTTTGCTTTTTACTAATTGAATAAATTCGCGAATAACATCGGGATCTTGGAGATCTCGACTTTGCGCAGTTACCGACATCAATAAATGATAACGAACTAACCAAACAATCAAATCGGTATCTTTCGCATCGAGTTCATGTAATTGACAGAAAGATTCGACTAATTTAGCGCCTATTTCCGAGTGATCACCATCTCGACCTTTGCCAATATCATGGAATAATCCCGTTATTACCAGTAATTCAGGTTTAGATAGTTTGGCAAATACTGTTGAACTATTAGGATGTTTTTCTTTACCCACTTCGGTTTTTAAACGGTCGAGTTCTAGCAATAAGCGAATAGTATGTTCGTCGACCGTATAAGCATGAAACAGATCAAATTGCATCATGCCTGAGATTTGTTGCCAACCAGGTATATACACCGCCAAAATACCATATCGATGCATTGGCAAAATGGCTTTTTTAATTGCATCTGGATGTTTGATGATTTTCATAAACAATGTTCTTGCTTCTGGTATTTCACTAAGTAAATAAGTGAGTTTTCGCCTTGCAGAACGAAGTTGCCTGATCGTATTCGAATATAGTCCTGTAACTTGCGGATTAAGCAAAATTGTATAAAACAGATTAAGGATCATCAGCGGATTATCATTAAACACGCTGTTATGTTTAACATCAATTAGGTTGCCTCTGACTTGAAAATGTTGATCAATATCATAGGTCTTTTGTGATGAGTAACGTTTTAATAATGACTCATCAAATAGTTGTAAAAGCATTTGGTTGAGTTCGGTAATATTATGCGCAACACGATAATAATCATGCATCATATTTTCAACCGGTGTATTGCCTTCACCACTATAGCCCAACATTTTAGCGATACTTAGTTGACGATCGAATAATAAACGATTGTCATAGCGGTTGATCACGCAGTGAAGCGCAAAGCGCATGCGCCATAAAAATTTGCGGCAAGTCTTAAATTCGGCCACTTCTTCTGGCGTTAAATAGTCAAACTGGGCAATTTTTTTTAAAAACTCTCCGCCAAAATGTCGGATTGCAACCCATTGGATGATTTGCATATCACGTAAACCACCCGGACTATTTTTTAGATCTGGCTCTAAATTATAGGTAGTGCTGTGATATTGTTGGTGTCTTTCTTGTTGCTCCTGCATTTTGGCTTGATAAAAAGCTGGAGAAGGCCAGATTTTATCGCTAAAAATTTCACTACGGAGCTTATTAAGTAATGACTCACTTCCGGCAATTAATCTTGATTCAATTAAGTTTGTCATGATAGTGATATCATTTTTAGCTTCTTGCAAGCAGGTTTTTAACGTTCTAACGCTGTGGCCAATATCAAAATGCAGATCCCAAAGTAGACGGACTAAATCACCAATTTGTTTTTCCAGTTCTTTGGTTAGTGAGTTATCACTTAGTATCAAAATATCAATATCGGATAATGGATGAAGTTCGGTTCGACCATAACCACCAACTGCAATCAGAGCAATGCGATTTTGTTTAAACAGCGATGAAACTTGTTCGGGGATTTGATAATAATGCCATAATCGTTGAAGTAGCTGATCAATAAACTGACTGCGCAGATGAACTAAGTCATCAATATCAGCGTTATTTTTAAACTGAGTCACTGACCATTGTTGAAACGCATTTAGTTGTTGTTTTAGATAGGGGACAGTTATTTGGTCATCACTAAAATCAAGCGGAGAGATAGAATAAAACAAATGCGCATCAATCATAGTCATCATATCAAATTAGCAAAATGGAATTATTATATCGTCTACCGATTTTAAAGTAGTGTCAAGCTGGAATGATAACAGTTTTCATACAATAACATTAAGCAATAACGTTTTATTCAATCTATTAGTAATTTTAAAATTGATGAGTGAGTATTTTGTAAAAATAATTGAGGAGTCTATACCGTCAAATATGATTTGTTCAGAAAAAATAGTGAGTTGAATAACTTAATGTAAATACTTCATGACATAACTTATTTAGAATCATTAGCAATAAAAACAAGTTGATAAATATAGTTATGCCACTGCTTATAAAATGTGTCATTTAGGATTTTGTAAAAATAATTGAGGAGTCTATACCATCAAATATGATTTGTTCAGAAAAAATAGTGAGTTAAATAACTTAATGTAAATGCTCCATGACACAACTTATTTAGAATTATTAGCAATAAAAGCAGTTGATAAATATAGTTATGCCACATGCTTATAAAATGTGTCATTTAAGATTTTGAAGAAATAATTGAGGAGTCTATACCATCAAATATGATTTATTGAGGATAAATAAGAGTATTAATAAGTTAAGCATGGTATGTCGATACTTTTCTACAATTAACTTACTGAGTGGTTTAGTTAGTAGAGAAAGGTCGATTATCTGTTGTTTTAATAATATTTTCAGTTCTGGCAATAATAACATCCGAGTATTGGGTGATCGGGCAATAAAGAACATTCCATAATCAGTAGTACGAAAAATAATCACGATATAGACATTATGTTATTGTATATCAATTAGAAACAATTAAAATGGCTAAAAAACAAAGGATCAATAATAAACATTTTTAATAATTTCAAATCAAATAGAGATATTAGGAATGAGAATACAATGAGGATAGTTCAATGAATAAAAAAATACTATTTCTAATCATGTTGTTTATCAGTCACTTTGCACAAAGTGTTGAAGTTACTTGGGATCTAAATTTTGATGACAAATATAATTTACCTTTAATCATGATGGATTTTCAAGGTGAAAAAATTGCCATGACATTGGATACCGGTTCGAAAATAGCTTTACATCTACCCATGGATTTAATTAATAAGATTCCTAATAAAACGGAAAACTCTGAAAAAATCAGATCGATTGATCTTTCTGGGGATGTCACAGAACTTAAATCATTTATTGTCAACAAGTTAGAATTAAATTCTTTTATCTTTAATAATGTGCAAGTGGTTGAATATAAAGACTGGGGATTATTTATTTCGAGTGATCCGATGGATAATGATAATAGTGAGGATAGCAATGCATTTAAAGCTGTTATTGGCCTTAACTTGTTTGATAATTATGTATTAACTATCAATTATCCTGAAAGTAATTTAACAATATCCGATGATACTTCAACCGACTTAAATCCAAACTGGGTTGCTATCCCCTTCAATTTAAATGGTGAAGGTTTGGTTGTTAATCTGTCCGATGGTATAAAGAATTATAAAATGGTTTTAGATACAGGGGCGACAGTATCACTCATCAAAGAACAATCCCTGTCACCGGAATCAATTACAATAAGCGATCCTGAAGATAATTTTAAATCTATATCACTTGATGTGAATAATGTCGCGAATGATAGCGTTCTGCCAATAATAATTGATTCATTTCCTAATGAATTTCAATCTGACGGATTATTAGGCGCTGACTTTTTAAGTAAAAACAGAGTTAAAATTGATTTTAAAAATAAGCAAATGTGGGTCCAGCCTGTTGAGCAAAAATAATTTTTCCTAATTAATTAATAGAATTAATAAAATCATTAAAAAAGACCTACATTAGTAGGTCTTTGCTTTAGGAGGTTTTATGAGTTATTTTTCAATTAAATCACATGTTCAGTTCTAGCAATAATATCATCTTGAGTAACAAGTGTTGTAATAGTTTGGCTACCAAATGATACATTGACGACATGTTTGAAGCGCGTGTTTGCTATCAAAGTGGCTTAAAAATTATGGCAGATGAATTGATGTCATTAAAGGCTTTAAATCTAGTTAAATTATGCTTTGATAGTGTTTAATGCAGAAGCAATGATTGTTGTGCATAATGGATTAATAATATTAAAGGAACCGATAAGGTTCCTTTGATAAAAAATTTGAGGAAAGGGGTTTTTGCGATTAATAATTACAAGGTAAAATCGCTTAAATCATCTTCACTAATTTCTGAATCGATTTGTCCAACTAAATATGAGCTCATTTCTGCTTCTTGTGGCGCAACCTGTACGTTATCAGAAACAAGCCAGTTATTGATCCATGGAATTGGATTCGATTTTACTTCAAATGGTAATTTGAGACCAACCGCTTGCATACGAATATTGGTAATATACTCAACGTATTGGCACAGAATATCTTTGTTTAAACCAATCATTGAACCACCTTCAAATAGATATTCAGCCCATTCTTTTTCTTGATTAGCAGCTTGTAAGAAGAGGTCATAACAATCTTGTTCACACTCTTTAGCGATTTCGGCCATTTCTGGATCATCTTCACCGCTTCTTAGGGTATTAATCATGAATTGTGTGCCGGTTAGATGTAATGCTTCATCACGAGCAATCAGTTTGATTATTTTGGCATTACCTTCCATTAATTCACGTTCTGCAAAGGCAAATGAGCAAGCAAAACTCACATAAAAACGAATCGCTTCAAGCGCATTAACGCTCATTAGGCATAGATAAAGTCGTCTTTTTAACTCTCGTAGATTAATAGTGATAGTTCGATTATTGACAGTGTGTTTACCTTCACCCAACAAGTTATAATAACTAGCATAACTAATTAATTCATCGTAGTAGCCAGCAATATCACCAGCCCGTTTTTGAATTTCTTTATTGGTCACAATATCGTCAAATACAACCGATGGATCATTAACGATATTACGAATAATGTGGGTATATGAACGTGAATGAATCGTTTCTGAAAATGACCAAGTTTCTACCCATGTTTCAAGTTCAGGAATAGAAATTAATGGTAATAAAGCCACATTTGGACTTCGACCTTGAATGGAATCGAGCAGAGTTTGATATTTTAAGTTACTAATAAATATATGTTTTTCATGTTCTGGGAGCGCTGCATAGTCAATACGATCTTGCGATACGTCGACCTCTTCAGGACGCCAAAAGAAAGAAAGTTGTTTTTCAATTAACTTTTCAAACATTTCATATTTTTGTTGATCGTAACGAGCAACATTTACCGGTTGACCAAGAAACATTGGCTCTTTAAGTTGATCATTATGGACGTGTGAGAAGGTGCTGTAATTCATGCTCATAATCGAACTCCTAACAGAAATTTGTTAAGCTTTTTACTGTGCAGATAAGTAAAAAGTCGGAATAGTAGGGATAACTCAGTTGTTATCCGCTACTTTTATTTTTAGGGCTAAGCAGAACAATTAAATTTTGCATGCTCCGCCTTCACAACCATCATCACTTGATGGGACTTCAATATCACCTTGAATATCTTCAGCACCATCTCGAGTATTATGATAATAAAGGGTTTTTACACCATATTTATAAGCTGTTAATAAATCAGCTAATAGCTGTTTCATTGGTACTTTATCATTAGGGAATTTAGTTGGATCATAATTAGTATTGGCTGAAATTGATTGATCAATAAACTTCTGCATAATACCGACTAAATGCAAATAACCTGTATTATTTGGGATTTGCCAAAGTAACTCATATAAATCTTTTAATTTTTTATATTCAGGTACCACTTGTTTTAAAATACCATCTTTTGACGCCTTTATGCTGACATATCCTCGTGGTGGCTCAATACCATTAGTGGCATTTGATATTTGTGAGGAAGTTTCAGATGGCATCAATGCTGATAAAGTAGAATTACGTAAACCATAAGTTTTGATTGATTGACGTAAAGATTCCCAATCATAATGTAATGGTTCTTTAGTAAGTGTATCGATATCTTGTTTATAAGTATCGATAGGTAAGATACCTTGAGCATAGGTTGTTTCACTAAATAGTGGGCAGGCACCTTTTTCTTTAGCTAAATTATTTGATGCTTTTAATAAATAATATTGCATTGCTTCAAATGTGCGATGGGTTAAGTTATTGGCACTACCATCAGAATATTTAACTCCATGTTTAGCTAAATAATAGGCATAATTAATTACACCAATACCTAATGTGCGGCGGTTTATTGATGACGTTTTAGCTGCCGGAACCGGATAATCTTGATAATCAAGCAAAGCGTCTAAGGCACGAACGGTTAAATCAGCTAGCTCTTCAAAATCGTCAAGAGATTCAATTTTACCTAAATTAAAAGCAGATAACGTACAAAGTGCAATTTCACCTTTATCATCATTAACATTATTAAGTGGTTTAGTTGGTAGGGCAATTTCCATACATAAATTGGATTGATGTACTGGCGCCAGTTGAGCATTAAATGGACTATGAGTATTACAATGATCAACATTTTGAATATAAATTCGGCCAGTTGATGCTCGTTCTTGCATTAATAATGAAAACAATTCAACTGCTTTAACTACGCGTTTACGAATATTAACATCTTGTTCATATTGATGATAAAGTGCTTCAAATTTGTTTTGGTCGGCAAAGAAAGCATCGTAAAGACCCGGCACATCAGATGGACTGAATAAAGAGATGTTTTCATTTTTAATTAGACGTTGGTACATTAATTTATTGATTTGTACACCATAATCTAAATGTCGTACTCGGTTTTCTTCAACACCACGGTTATTACGTAGGACTAATAAACTTTCAACTTCTAAATGCCAGAGTGGATAAAATACTGTAGCTGCGCCACCACGAACACCACCTTGTGAACATGATTTAACTGCAGTTTGGAAATATTTATAAAATGGGATACAACCAGTATGGAAGGCTTCACCACCACGAATTGAGCTACCTAATGCTCGTATACGACCCGCATTAACGCCAATTCCAGCTCGTTGTGAAACATATTTTACAATCGCACCAGCTGTGGCATTGATAGAATCTAAGCTGTCATCACATTCAATTAATACACACGAGCTAAACTGGCGAGTTGGTGTACGAACCCCAGCCATTATTGGTGTCGGCAATGAAATTTTAAATGTCGAAACGGCATCATAGAAACGTTTGATATAATCTAAACGACTCTCTTTCGGATAGTTAGCAAACAAACACGCGGCAACTAAGATATATAAGAATTGAGCACTTTCGTAAATTTCACCGGTTACGCGATTTTGAACCAAATATTTGCCTTCAAGTTGTTTGACAGCTGCATAGGAAAAATTCATATCACGCCAGTGGTCGATCATTTTATCCATTTGCTCAAATTCTTCTTGAGTATAATCTTCAAGAAGGTGTTTGTCATAGCGTTCGCTGGCAACAAGTTTTTTTACATGTTCATAAAGTGACGGAGGTGTAAATTGATTGTAGGCTTTTTTACGTAAATGAAAGATAGCTAAACGGGCTGCTAAATATTGATAATCAGGCGCATCTTGAGAGATAAGATCAGCTGCTGCACGGATAATAGTTTCATGAATGTCCGATGTACGGATACCATCATAAAATTGAATATGTGAACGTAACTCAACTTGAGAAACAGATACATTATCTAATCCTTCCGCTGCCCAAGTGATTACTTTGTGGATTTTATCAAGATCGATAGGTTCTTTTTTTCCATCACGTTTAGTTACTAGCATTGACTTGTTCATTATTCATTTATCATCCATTTTTATGTTTTAATGAAGCGTATGATAATTGATAATTATCAAAATATACAATATATAGTACCTATTAATCATTTTATTACTATATGTAGTATGCTTAATAAACAGTGATCGGTAATTTATTAACGAAAATCAATGATTACGGATAATATTTTTTGAATTGGTTTTTAATAGTAAAAACGATAATGATAGGTGCTATCAAAGAAAAATAAAAATTGCCAATGATAAGCTCTACCTATGAATAGATAGAGCTCTTAATATAGAATGAAAAATTTAATTAGTATCGACCGCTATACATAAGCCATTTTTTAGTTGGTTTTCCTTTAAACAATGGTAAACACCTCTGTCTGGATGTATATCACAGTATTGTTCCCTTTTCGTTTCATAGAGCCAAATTCTTTTGTTCATATTCTGTTCATTAGCATTAGGTGCCCAAGATCCCGGGTATGCTTCTTGAGTTGGATCACCCCATTCGCCCAATAACGTACCTATTTCACGGGTATAAATACCATATCTGGAATCAATATCAGCATTACTCACTTCGTGAGCATAAGCAATACGGTAATTACCTGGTTGCTGTTTACATGCTTCAACAATTTGTGATGCGGTTCCTACTGAACTATTACCTGTGCCCATGGTACTAAGATCCCACCCAGAAAACCACTTTGTTATGGTGAATCCATAATGGATTTTGTAACCATGAGTTTTATGGGTACCTTCTAAAATAACTTCATAACCAGTATTATTACCCATAACGTAATTCCAAGCTAGTAAGGTGTTTTTGGCATTATCGGTACCAAATCTTAGTGTTACAAAGTCATTGCTCGCATTGATTATTGGTTCACTGACAAGTTCTTTACCTTTTAATAGTTGCCAATTATATTTATCAACGAGGCCTTTTTGTGCAAGAGATAGGTCAAATTGTGCACCATAAAAAGCAGTAGATGGGAAGTTTATTGATTGGTTATTTGATTGTATTAAGAAACCATGTTTTGGATCCCAGTGGTCTTTTTCACTATTTGTTACAAGACGAGGTTGTAACTCAGGTTTTGCATAGCAAAAACCGGTATCTTCAACTAAGGTATACATTTTAGAAGGGCTATCAATAATCTTTTTATTAGGGTATTGATTTGAATTAGGTAGTCCATATTGGGTATATAATAGTACGCCATCTGCTTCTAATTTGATTTTATAAGGCGCATACCAACCTTTTTCCGATAATGAGCAAAATGTATCACTTTTGGTTGGTTTAAATTCAATAAGTTCTTTGTTTTCATTTGTATAATACCACGTCATAACGATTGGACTAGTGGTATCAATTGCAGTTAATTGGTCACCATCATCATCGACAAATTGGCTATTATCGGGAAGTTTTATGGGGGCGACTTTGATACGTTCTTTAAATGGATAACTTGTTGAATATGGCATATTTTTAACTTCTTCACCGTAATAGTTTTTACCATCGGTGTTTAAACCAAAAAGCTCAAAATCTTTCATATTGCTTTCTAATTGTGTTGATAACCATGGTACGTTACCATGAATAGCTTCAACCGTTTTTGAATTAAACGAACAGTAGCCGTAAGGAGATAATAGTAATAAAGGTAGCACTGACGATATTGTCTTTATAGACTTATCGATAATTTGATTCATTGTTTAAATTCCTTTTTAATCATCCTTTATCATTTTAGTCTAAAATAGATAACTATTTGATAAAATGATATTTATATTTATTATTATTATTATTTTTGCTGTAGATTATAATGCAAACAGTAGATTTAGTCGATTTCAATGATAATTAGTTATTTGTGTTCTGATGCTAATTGTTAGAAAAAAGATACAATTAGTATTAAATGAATGGTTATTAGTAACAAACTAGCCTTTATCTTTTTGACTTTATTTTCACCAATAGATTGCAAACTGATAAGTTATTTGTCAGCACTAATTATCCAATAATCATAAAAAATTAGTATTGGATAGTTGGTTAATGATTATTAATTAGTTGTATTAAAAATTGTGAATGAAAAAATGATGCAGCTAATTGTAGCTAGAACTTAATCTCAGAGTAAGTGAAACTACTTTACTTAATATTGAATGATACAAATTAGCCATATTTATGTTGCGATTCACTTTTGTGATAGTCAAAGTGATGAGGGATTTATACTTGTTGAGGTAGGGACAGGAAAGTTAAATTAGCTACCCGAATTAGATATCCTTTTAATATTTCACTGTCCGTAAAAATTGCTAGTTATCCTCAGCTACTGCTGTGCATAAGCCATTTTTTAAACCACTTTCAGCTACACAATGATAAACTGCTTGATAAGTATGTAAATCACAGTATTTTTGTTGGTCCGGATCATATAACCAAATTCTTTTGTATCTAACATCTTGTTTATCATTGGCCGCCCAAGAGTTTGGGTATGCTTTTTGACTAGGATCACCCCATTCACTGAAAAGTGTGCCTATCTCTCGAGTATATTTAGCTTTAGCCGCCTGTAAGTTGGAATTAACCACTTCGTTAGTATAACTTATGCGATATTTTCCACCGCCAGCTAAGGCGCTACAGCTTTCATCCACTTTGGGTCCTGTTGTAACAGAGGCACCAGGTTCACCAATTTTATTTTCATCCCAACCGGTAAACCATTTAACGAGGGTAAATGAATATTCAATAGTAGTATTTTTCTGGGGGTTTTTTCCTTCTACAATAACCGTATATCCATCACTAGATCCCATTATATATTGCCAAGCTTTTGCTGGATCTTTAGCATCTGGCATATCAAATGATACTGTAACATCTTGAGTTTTATCGTCTTTATTAACTTGTACCAACTCACCACCTTGTTTAATTGACCACTCATAATCTTTAGCCAATTGTGCATTAGTCAAAATTAACTGAAATCGCGCACCATAAAAACCGGTTGTAGGAAAGTTTTTGCTAGGATCATTTCTCGATTGTGGTAAAAAGCCATTATCTCGATCCCATTGTGATAGTCCATTAGCTTTGGATTCTTTTGGTTTTATTTCTGGTTTAGCATAACAAATTCCGACATCATCCATAATGGTATAAGTTTTTGACGGTGGTGTTGTTACATCGTCATTAGGATAGACAAAGTAGTCAGGGTGCCCATGTTTGGTTACCAATAATAAAGAATCCGTTGTCAATTTTACTTTGAACGGAGCATTTATATTTTTTTTCGCTAAAGAACAAAATGTGTCATTATCTTTTGGAGTAAAAGAAACTAATTTATTCTTTGAATTTGTATAGAACCATTCCATTTTAATATTGCCGTTTGCTTCAAATCCAATTAATTCATCACCATCAGCATCATGGAACTCATTTTCATTTGGATGTTTCATTGGGGCGATTGCAATTTTATCTTTGAACGGATAGTTACTCGTGAGTGGTAAATTATTGACTTCCTCACCATAATAATTTTGATTATAAACGTTTAAGCCAAATAAATTTAAATCGTCCATATTCATTTCTAATGGTAGTGATAAATGTGGCGGTGATCCTGCTATCGTTTCAATTGTAGTTTGCGAGAGGCTAGCATCAGCTGATTGGATTGGTTGGAATAATAATACTAAACAAAACCATAGTGCTAAATATTTACTGCTCGTTAAGTAACTCACGGTATATTCCCTATATTTCATTTTTCTTTAATTATTTCTTAGAAAGGCTTTTTTAAGTGCAAAATATCGCGTTTGATTATAGTTGATATGATAGTTTATATCTAATAAATAATTGTAAACGATTGTTAATTCATTAAGTTAAGATTGATTTTTGTGATTAATAATTTGTTAAATAAAGTTTTTTGTTTTTGATTTATGTCAACTCATGTTAAAGATGACTTATTTTCTTGTGAATATGTACGTTTGGATTATTTGTAACTTAGGTTTTAACGAGCAAAGAATGCAATTTTAATTGGTAAAATATACTAAAATCACATGCTAATTTTTTTTCAATTTGTAACGTTGAATACTGCTCGCTTTATTTTGATCTTCTAACCACGCTAATTTTTCAGCGTAATTTTTTTCAGCTCCTCGTTGGCTGGGATAATAGTATTTAGTTGTAGCCATTTCTGGTGGAAAATAGTTTTCACCGGCAGCAAAGGCATTAGGTTCATCATGGGCATAACGATATTGAGTTCCATAACCTAAATTCTTCATTAATTGGGTCGGTGCATTGCGTAGATGTTCTGGTACATCATAATCTGGCTGAGATGCGGCATCTTTCATTGCTTGGTTAAATGCAAGATAAACCGCATTACTTTTTGGTGCACAAGCCAGATAAACGATTGCTTGGGCGATAGCTCGCTCGCCTTCCGCAGGCCCTACTCGGGTAAAACAGTCCCAAGCAGCTAGTGCTACTTGCATTGCTCTCGGATCGGCATTTCCAACATCTTCTGAAGCTATTGCTAACAATCGACGGGCAACATAGAGAGGATCACCACCAGCCGATATGATTCTGGCATACCAATAAAGTGCGGCATCAGGTGCAGAGCCTCTAATTGATTTATGCACTGCCGAGATAAGATCATAAAAACGATCGCCTTGATTATCAAATCTTGCACTACGCTCGCCAATGACTTCTTTTAATAATTCTGGTGTAAGGGCTTGGCCATCGGACATATCAACCAATAATTCGAGTGTATTTAGTGCCCTTCTTGCATCACCACCAACAAACTCGGCAATCTGTTGTTTAGTTTGTTCAGGTAATGTGATATTTAAGTTACCATAACCCCGATTAGTATCATCCATAGCTTGCTGTAAAATTTGCTCAATATCTTTATTGGTTAACGATTTCAGTAGATATACTCTCGCACGAGACAAAAGCGCAGAATTTAATTCAAAAGAGGGATTTTCCGTTGTCGCGCCGATAAAGGTTACTGTGCCATTTTCGACATAAGGTAGAAATGCATCTTGTTGACTTTTGTTGAAGCGATGGACTTCGTCAACAAATAAGATGGTTCTAACACCAGATTGTTGGTTAATTTTAGCTCGCTCTATCGCTTCTCGAATATCTTTTATACCAGAAGTAACTGCTGAAATGCGTTCAACTTTAGCATTGGCATGATCGGCAATAATTTCTGCTAAGGTGGTTTTACCTGTACCAGGCGGTCCCCACAAAATCATTGAATGCAAATGACCTGCCTCAATAGCTTTAGGCAAAGGTTTATCTTTACCAAGTAGTTGGCTTTGACCAATGTATTCCGATAGATTGCGTGGACGCATCCTTGCCGCTAAAGGTTTAAATTCATCTGAACCAAATTCAAAAGAGAGACTAGGCATGGTGCACTATATACCCATAATTACCAAATATAGTTATTATATACCGCTTTACTAATAATAGTGAAAAAGAAAAGAAAATATCTTCCACCGCTAACAGAAAAACGGTAATATTTTTAACTAAATTAGTCATTAAAATGAATGATTGTTGAATATATTTTATTACACAAAATACATAAGGATTGGTAATGAAGAAGTTTCTAATGTTAATTGGGTTACTTACAAGTCTTTCTGCATGGGCAGGCGATAAAGAGGTGTTACAAGAACGATTAGCTAAAATTGATGGATTTTATGCTCGTTTTTCACAAGATGTGAAAACAGCTGATAAACAACCGGTTCAACAAGGAAAAGGTGATTTATGGGTGACTAGGCCCTATTATTTTAATTGGACACTGACTGAACCTGATGAAACTTCGATTATTTCTGATGGAACTAATATGTGGGTCTACACTCCAGCGGTTGAGCAAGTGAGCGTAATGAGTTTGAAAAAAGCGGTAGATAATCGTTTAATGTTGCTAATTACTGATAGCCATAATCCAATTTGGAATGCTTATCATGTTACACGTAAACAAGATTCTTTTACCTTAAAACCGACTGATGGTTCTAATCAGGATTTTATTATTTCGGTTTTACCTACCGGCATGATTTCAAATTTTACAATTATTGAAGAAGATGGTCAGCGCAGCTTTTATGATTTATCTCGTCAAAGTTTAGGTAAAGTTGCGATAGATAAGTTTAAGTTTACACCACCTGCAGGAGTGACAATTGACGATCAACGCTAATTATTTTAACAATATCTAGCTTTTTCCTATTCACGAAATTAAAACATTTTGCCTAATAATGCAAAGTGTTTAAATTTACTTTTAAGCTATTGTTGAGCTTTGTTGTTAAATTGGTTATTTAGTGTCTCTCTCAATGCTCCATTTTGTTAATACTAATAATCGGATTATCAGAAAATAGATAGTGATCTCGTTATGTGTTCAAAATAGTCAAGATGTTCATGTTAAGCAAGATGGTAAATTAATTAGCTTAAATGCTTAACCATGATATTTGAAATAACCGCTAGTTTATTATTAGCGGTTATTTTTTTATTTATTGGCTAATTGCATTTTTAGCTATTTTTTTAAGTCTTAAATCGAGATGTTTGACTCTTTTAATTAAATTGTAATTTTTATTCACCTCTCAGTAATTTAAATAACATACTGTTTATTAATGTTATTTCTACTTATTGCCAATTAAACCGTTTACTAAAAATAAAATTACTTTGAAGTTGATCACATTTATCCAATAAAGCCGTTAAAGCTAAATTTTTAGCTATTCATACTCAAATTAGTGCTTAACTCTTTATAGGATAAATTATGACAAGTGCATTTTATAAAAAACCAACTTATTGGTTTGCTTCGTTTTATAGCATTATGTATTACGCAGCTGGTAGTTTTGTTTTTTCTTTTTATGCAATATGGCTTAGTAAAGAGATTGGTTTAACTGCAAAGCAAACCGGTATCATCTATTCATTTAACTATTTTATTTCATTGATCATCATGATCATTTATGGTGTTTATCAAGACAAACTTGTGCTTAAGAAACACCTTATTTGGTTTCAAAGTATCATTATAACTTGTGCTGCACCTGCGCTAATTTATGTTTATGAACCACTATTGCGACATAATTTTTATGCTGGTGTTATTTTTGGTAGTTTCTTTCTTGGCTTTGGTTGGATTGCTGGTATGGGGTTAATCGACTCATACTGTGAAAAAATAAGCCGAGCATTTGATTTTGAATTTGGTCAATGTCGTACATGGGGATGTATTGCTTATGCTGCTGGTACGTTTGTCGCCGGTATTTTAATTAGTATTAATCCTCATCTTAATTTTTGGGCCGCCTCAGTTGTAGGTATCTGTTTTATGATACTCAATCTTAATTTCAAACCTGATTTAAGCAAATCATCTTCGCTAGTATTTCAAAAGAAAGAAAAGTTAAGTTTTAACGAAATTGTTTCAGTATTTGCATTGAAAAAGTTTTGGATATTTGTTGTTTATGTTCTCGGAACTTATAGCTTGTACAACATTTACGATCAACAGTTATTCCCAGTCTATTTTACTCAGCAATTTGAAGATGTGAATGATGGTTATCGCTTATACGGTATTTTAAATTCATTTCAGGTCTTTTTAGAAGCTGCGGTTATGTTTTGTGTGCCATTTGTGGTTAATAAAGTAGGGGCAAAAAATGCGTTAATCTTTGCTGCTTTTATTTCCGCTACGCGAATCTTCTTAACTGGGCATGTCGAAAGTATTGCTATTATTTCAGTAATAAAATTGATGCACTGCTTAGAAATCTCAACCATTTTAGTGTCAGTGTTTAAATATATTGATAATAATTTTAACGCTCGTCTCTCTGCTACCGTATTTTTAATAGGTTATCAAGTTGCTGGTTCTGTCGGCGTGATTTTGTTCTCTACCTTCGTTGGTAATTTCTATGATACTCATGGTTCAGCAACCACCTTTAATAACTTAGGTTTAGTTGTTTTAGCCTTTATGATTTTTGCAGTGTTCTTCTTAAGCCGTGATAAAAAATCAGATAGTCCTAAGCTTGAAGACAATATTAAATCATAAAACAGATTTTAGTAATTTAATAAATAGTATTTGATAAAAAATATTGAGGATACAAAATGAATATATTTAATTCAGTAACACAGTTTAACTTTGAACAAACCAGAACGATTTCTCCAGAAAATATGACTGGCGAAAAAGGTAAATCGTGTATGAAAGCTAGTGCTTTAGGGCCAGGTCGAAAAGGACAAGGCTGTATTTCAATTGCAGCGGGTGAAAAAGTGACTATCGCTGAAATTACTGGTCCTGCTGAGATTCGTCATATGTGGTTTACTTTAACCGATAGAACGCATCGAGGTAGTTTTGTATTGCGTGATGTGGTTATTCGTATTTATTGGGATGATGAAACAGTTCCTTCAGTAGAAAGTCCAATTGGTGACTTTTTCTGTAATGGTTTTGGTGCTAGATGTGATATAAATTCAATGCCAATTGTGGTTAATCCAACCGGTGGTTTTAATAGTTATTTTAGAATGCCATTTAATAAAAAAGCGCGAATTGAGATTCATAATGAACATGAAGCTGATTTACAGCATTTCTTCTTTACCATTAACTATGCGTTAATGCCAAAACCGTTTGAAAATCCGCTTTATTTCCATGCACAATGGCGTCGTCAACGTGTAACTAATTATGCACAAGATTATGTTATATTAGATAATGTTCAAGGTTACGGTTATTATGTTGGTACCTACTTAGCTCTTACAGCATTAGAGCGTTATTGGTGGGGGGAAGGTGAATTTAAATTCTATCTTGATGATGATAGTGAATATCCAACCCAACATTCAACTGGTTCTGAAGATTACTTTGGTGGTGCATGGGCATTTCATAATCGAGATAGCCAAGGACGTCCAAAAGCAAAATGTTTCCAAACTATGTTTATGGGGTATCCTTATCAAACCAACCGTGATGCGACACGTGACTTTTTCCAAACAGGGGATTCTAATCCTGTACATGGTTTTGGTGACGATGGTTTACCAATGCATGGTTTGTACCGTTGGCATCTTCCAGATCCAATTGCGTTCCACAAAAATATCAAACTGGCTTTTCAACAAATTGGTAACGATGATATAAGATTGTATGAACGTTGTGATGATATTGCTAGTGTTGCTTATTGGTATCAAAGTCCATCGGCAAATAACAATCCAGTATTCCCAAATAAACAACAACGCACCCCACGTTAATATTAAGGTGATTAGTATATGGCGAGTAATAAACTGAAAATTAATGATATTGCTCGTTTGGCTGGCGTGTCGGCAACGACCGTCAGTCATATATTTAATAAACGAGATAAAAAATATCGTATTTCTCCACAAACTCGACAAAAAGTTTTATCTATTGCAGAAAAATACCGCGATCAATCACATATTCATCAATATTTAGTTAAAGCTAACAGTACCAATACTATTGGTGTTATTGTTCCAGATATGTCAAATTCATTTTTTTCAATGTTTTTGCATCATTTAGAGTCTTGCTTTCGGCGGAAGAATATTCAACTATTGATTACTTGTAGTCATTATAATAAAGAAGTTGAGCTTAAAGTTGCGCAAAATTTAGTTGAACGTAAAGTCGACGCAATGATTGTGGTAACGTCATTAGATAGTGATCAATTTTATGTCGATATTAATCAAAATACGCCGGTATTACTTTTTGACCGTTATCTAAAAGATACGACATTACCTTTTATTACTAGTGAAGCATTGCAATCTGTAGCTGATTTAATCAAACCTTATGCCGAAAAGTTAGATGAATTTTATTTTATTGGCTGTGATATTCAGTTAACGTCAATTCAAGCTAGACTTAGGGGATTTAAGCAAGGTTTAGAAAGTGTTGGATTAAAAGTTGATAGAGATTGGCTGGTGAGTGATGATTATTGTCCAAATAAAGGTTATCAATTGCTGAAAAATGTTCATCAAAAATTGGGTAGGGTACCAAAAGCTATTTTTACGCCATCAGGTAATTTACTGCAAGAGGTACTGAGTTATTTGGTCGAAGCTAAAATTGATCCAAAGCAGATCTATTTGTGCTCTTATGATTACAATAGTTATCTTGATTATTGTTATTATCCAATAGATGCTATTGTGCAGGATTTTGAGAAGATGGCGCTGGCTTGTGTGAGTGTCATTGATGATTTATTGAACTTTAAAGAATTAAAACATCAAGCATTTTTTATTCAACCACAAATTATACGCCATCATTGATTTAAGATTTACTACTATTGTAAGTAAGATTAGCGGTTGGCATTTTTCATTATGCGAGCTTTGTCAACTTGCCATTGTCTTTCTTTTATATCAGTGCGTTTATCGTACTCTTTTTTACCTTTTGCGACGCCAATTTTTACTTTTGCCCAGGCATTTTTCCAATACAAGGATAATGCCACAACGGTATAACCTTGGCGGTTAATTTGGCCAAATAACGAATTCAATTCACGTTCATTAAGCAATAATTTTCGAGTACGCATAGGTTCACATACGACATGTGTAGAGGCAACGTTTAATGGTGTTATTGTTGCACCAAATAGCCATGCTTCACCATTTTTTAGTAACACATAACTGTCACTAATATTAGCTTTACCTGCTCGCAGGGATTTTACTTCCCAACCTTGTAGGGATAACCCTGCTTCAATTTCCTCTTCAATAAAGTACTCATGGCGTGCACGTTTATTTAATGCAATAGTCGCCGAACCCGGCTTATGTGATTTTTTCTTAGTCATAATGTGCGTTATTATAGAGTTACATGATACTATATGCCACTAATTTTAACTTTTAATTTTATTATTATGGCACATGTTTTTCATGAGGTAATCGAGCCTTATTCAACCGAACAAATGTTTGCATTGGTTAACGATATAGCGAGATACCCCGAATTTGTCCCTGATTGTATCGCAACTGGGATTATTAGCAAGCAAGATAACATTTTAACTGCTTTTATTGAAGTTGAAAAATTAGGCTTTAAAAAATCATTTACGACCATAAATAAAATTAATGAACCTAATTCAATTGATATGGCATTGTTAGATGGTCCATTTAAACATTTAGAAGGTCGATGGCAATTTATTCAACTAGATAACCAAAACAGTAAAATTAGCTTTAGTTTAGATTTTGAATTTAACAATAAATTAATGGGCGCTGTTTTCTCGCCTATTTTTAAAGAAGTGATGACCAATATGGTTAAAGCATTTTCGCAAAGAGCAAGGCAGATATATTAAGATGATAAATATTCAAGTTGTATATGCGCTACCTAATCAGCCGACTATTATTGATTGTGCGGTTGATGAACAAACGAATATCTTGCAAGCAATTGCAAAATCCAATATCTTATCATTATGCAATATTCAATTAGATGGTCATTTTGTTGGTATTTATGGCAAACGTTGTGAGCTTAGTGAACAAGTAAAAGATGGTGATCGTATTGAAATATATCGAGCTTTAATCAATGATCCAAAAGAAATACGACGAAAGAAAGCAGCATTGAAAAAGTAATAATTAGAATGAAGGGAACTGAATGCATAACTTGCTGATTGAAAAAGTTGAAACTTTATGCAAAAAACGCGGTATTAAGCTGACCACTCAGCGTAAAACCGTTTTAAATATTATGATTAAAGCCAATAGAGCAATGAGCGCATATGATCTTTTAGATCTTTTAAAAGTCAGTGAACCACAAGCTAAACCACCAACAATTTATCGTGCTCTGGAATTTTTACTTGAGCAAGGTTTTATTCATAAGGTGGAGTCAACTAACTGTTATATTATTTGTCCGCATTTTCATGACCCACAACATATATCAATTTTATTTATATGTGATAATTGTCATCAGATTATTGAAAAGCATTCTGAAAATATTGAAAGTCAACTGAAGTTATTAGCAACTCAAAGTGAATTTTTAATAAAACATAGTGTGCTTGAAATTCATGGAATTTGTCATTCATGTCAACCTTAATTATTTTATTATGGTTAGTTAATATTGTTTGTGACACAGTAGGGCAAGTTGCTTTTAAATATGCCGCAGTGACCTCTAATGATAAAGATGGCCGATATTGGCAGAAATTATTCGGTAACATATGGCTGTGGTTAGGATTTGGTTCTTATTTCATTGGTTTTGTGTTTTGGTTAGCTTTTTTAAGTGAAGTACCACTATCGCAAGGGATCTTATTAGGCTCTTTTAATATGATTACCGTAATGCTTGCTGGACGCATCTTATTTAAAGAACATTTAACACCGTTTCGATTGTTAGGGATATTTTTTATAACTACCGGCGTGATATTAGTAGGATTAACTTAATGAAAAAGTTTTATATCATCGGTTTTGTTCTGTTGCTCTTTTTTGATACTTTTGGGCAGACTTTTTTTAAACTTACGGCTATTTCTGCCTTGCCATTTGAAGCAAATATAAGTTGGTTGTTAAGGATTTTTAGTCATGGATGGGCATATTTAGTTATGATTGGATATGCTGGGGCATTTATCACCTGGATGGTATTATTAAAAAAAGCACCAGTTGGTCCAGCTTTTGCGGCATCACATTTACAACTTGTTACTGTGATGTTAGTGTCGGTTGTTGCATTTAATGAACAAATCACGCTTACGCGCTTACTTGGAGCATTGTCTATTATTGTTGGGATTGTTTTTCTCGCCTTGGCTGAACAGAGGTTACACCGTAAATCAGCTAAATAAATAGAATAGAGAGATAGTCTTTAGGTTAATAGGAACCAATATGGTTAATTTATATTGATTCCTAATAGTAAAATAGAAAAGGTTTTATTCTATTTTAATTAGCTGCGTTCTCTCTCCATCACAATTAGATAAGCTTCTCGTTGCCAGAATAAAAATAATCGGCGCATATCTTTTTGCATTGTTATAACACGCCAACCTTGTTGTGCATTATCATTTAAAAAAGCTCCAAATTTTTCAGCATTTGCGTTAGCTGCGCCCAAGAGCATTGAAGACAAAGCACCTTCTTGATAAATTACTACTTTATATTCTTTCATTGTTTCTGTACCTTCTTAAAATAAACAAGATAATCTCTAATAATTGTCATAATTAAGAGAAAATCACGTGGATAATACGCATATTAGAAATTTTAATCTAGTCGTAAAAAAGCGAATGATTGAATTATAGGCAATTCGGAGGCAAGTAAAATATTTAGTGAAGCTTTAGTTAAGAATAGCTCGCACGCCAAATTCTTAACTAAAATTAGTGATAAACTAAATTTGCTTATCTAAATTTTTAAGCATTTCAATAATTAGTCTATTAGCATCAGGAAATTCGTCCGCATTCAGATCTTCTTGATCAATCCAACGGCTGGGTTGTCCTTCTTTTGCAAAAGGTACCCCATCCCATTCTTCAACTAAGTAGGCATGAATTGTGATATCACGATCTTCATAACTATGTTCAAACGTTTTCAAAAACTGAGCTTGATGAATATGAATATCAACTTCTTCGGCGATTTCACGTTCTAATGTTTGATAAGGTGTTTCACCAGTTTCGATTTTTCCACCAGGGAACTCCCAAAAACCAGCAAGATGAGAATCTTCACCGCGTTGAGTGATAAAAATTTGACAATCTTGTGAACGAATTATACCTACAGCAATTTCAGTATGTTTTTTCATGATCCTGTCTGTTTATGATTAAAGTTAGGGAAAGTTTATACTTTCCCTTTTGATTTTTAACTAACAAAATTCGTTGATTTAAACATCAATATTGTTTAATCATACTAAATTTTAAGCTTAATTAACAGCTCCATGACAATGTTTATATTTTTTGCCTGATCCACATGGACAAGGGTCATTACGTCCTACTTTTGCTTGCGTGCGGACAATCGGTTGTGATGAATTAGATGCTTGTCCACCATTCTCACCATCAATACCATCTATTGATTCATGGTTAGCTTTTTGTCTTGCCATTAATTTTTCGATTTCAGCTTGACGTTGGCGTTCAGCTTCATCAACTTCTTCTTGTGAACGAATTTGCACGCGGCTTAAAATACCAATTACATCATATTTTAACGATTCTAACATATTGGCAAACATATTGAATGATTCACGTTTGTATTCCTGTTTAGGATCTTTTTGGGCATATCCTCGTAAATGAATGCCTTGACGTAAATAATCCATAGCGGCTAAATGTTCTTTCCATAACGTATCAAGTGTTTGTAACATAACGTTTTTTTCGAATTGTCTAAAGGCATCAGCGCCAGCTGCATTTTCTTTTTCAAGATATTTATCTTGTGCAAGTTGTAAGATGCGTTCACGTAAATTTTCTTCATGAAGATTTTGCTCTTCATCAAGCCATTTAGCGATAGGTAAATCTAAATCGAAATCACTTTTTAGAGCTGCTTCTAATCCAGCAATATCCCACATTTCTTCAATCGATTGCGGTGGAATATATTGATCAATAACTGTCGTAAATACATCTCCACGTATTGAATCAATTGTTTCTTTGATATCTACGTTATCTAATAAATCATTACGTTGGCTATAAATAGCTTTACGTTGATCATTGGCAACATCATCATATTCAAGTAATTGTTTACGAATATCAAAATTGCGACTTTCAACTTTTTTCTGAGCATTAGCGATAGCTTTGGTAATCCATGGATGTTCAATTGCTTCACCTTCTTTCATACCAAATTTACGCATCATATTACCTACACGATCTGATGCGAAGATACGCATTAATGGATCTTCCAATGATAGATAAAAACGAGAAGCACCTGGATCCCCTTGACGACCAGCACGACCACGTAATTGGTTATCAATTCGGCGTGATTCATGACGTTCAGTACCAAGAATATATAAACCACCAAGTTCAATCACTTCTTCATGTTTCGCTTGCCATGCTTGTTTCGCTTTTTCGATATCTGCTTCGGTTGGATTTTCTAATTTTGCAACTTCACTTTGCCAGTTACCACCAAGCATAATATCCGTACCACGACCGGCCATATTAGTTGCGATTGTTACGGCCCCTTTACTACCAGCATCAGCGATAATTTCGGCTTCTTGGGCATGGAATTTGGCGTTAAGTACATTATGTTTGATACCCGCTTTTTTAAAGGCATGTGAAACAAGTTCTGATTTCTCGATTGAAGCAGTACCGACTAATACAGGTTGTCCTCGTTTAACACACGCTTGTACATCAGCCACGATAGCATCAATCTTTTCTTTTTCAGTCATATAGACAAGATCTGACTGATCTTTTCTTACCATAGGTCGGTTGGTTGGAATAACAATGGTATCCAAACCATAAATTTGGTTAAATTCGAAAGCTTCGGTATCAGCAGTACCTGTCATACCCGCTAATTTTTCATAGAGACGGAAATAATTTTGGAAAGTAATTGAGGCTAATGTTTGATTCTCATTTTGAATTTTAACATGCTCTTTAGCTTCAACCGCTTGGTGTAAACCGTCAGACCAACGACGACCATCCATCGTACGACCAGTATGTTCATCAACAATAACGATTTCATTGTCCCTAACAATATAATCAACGTCACGATGGAATAAATGATGAGCACGAAGTGCTGCATTAACATGGTGCATTAACACAATATTACTAGGTGCATAAAGTGATTCATCACCTTTCATAATGCCTTGTTTTATAAGTAGTTCTTCAACCTTGATTAAACCACGTTCGGTCAAGTTAACTTGACGTGATTTTTCATCAATCGAAAAGTCTCCATCGCCTTGAAACTGATCTGAATCTTCTTTTTCTTGACTGATTAAATGCGGAATGATTTTATCAATACTGACATATCTATCAGAACTATCTTCAGCTTGACCAGAAATAATTAGTGGTGTTCTTGCTTCATCAATTAAAATTGAATCGACCTCATCTACTAAAGCATAGTGTAAAGGGCGTTGTACCCGGGCTTCTTTACTAAAAACCATATTGTCACGTAAATAGTCAAAGCCATATTCGTTGTTAGTACCATAAGTGATGTCAGCATTGTAAGCTTCACGTTTTATATGTGGTGGCATGTTGGGTAAGTTGATGCCCACCGTTAAGCCTAAAAATTCGAATAAAGGGCGATTATTTTCAGCATCACGCTGTGCTAAATAGTCATTAACAGTGACAACATGTACGCCTTTACCAGTTAACGCATTTAAATAAGCAGGTAACGTTGCGGTTAATGTTTTACCTTCACCGGTACGCATTTCCGCAATGCAACGTTCATTTAAAACCATACCACCAATTAATTGAACATCGAAATGACGCATACCAAATACGCGTTTACTTGCCTCACGGACTACGGCAAACGCTTCTTCTAATATATCGTCTAATTTTGTACCATCAGCAATTTTTTGTTTAAATTCGTTAGTTTTTGCCTTAAGTTCATCATCAGTTAATGCTTCCATTGCTGGTTCAAGGGCATTGATTGTTTCAACACGCTTACGCATAGATTTTAATACACGTTCATTACGGCTACCGAATACTTTAGTTAATAATTTTAATAACATAACTTTTCTCTTATTGTTTTTTATAATGGGAGATATAAGGATTAAACCTTATTGAATAAATTAATTAATTTGATTATATAAAATCTATTAAGCGGTAGCGTTTGGACCGGCTCTTATTCCATTATAGGGAGATAATCGAATAACAGTATTTGGACTAACTTCGTCATAATTTCGCGCGATAATTTGTTTATCGTAATGCTGCTTTGGTGACAAAGATAAGATTTGCGAGGTTTTTTTAGTTGGAGTTTGCTGATCTTGAACTATTTCAGTAATCGCAATAATACCAACTTGACTTGTAAATGATTGAACTGGTAACGCATTTTGTTGGTAAAAACCGAACCCAGTAGCAATTACACCTAATAATAAGTGCGATAATGCAGTTTTAATAATAAGGCGTTTACTTATATGTTGCCAGTAATTAATCGTAGTCATAACCACAGTATCTTAGCATTTTTTGCCAAAATGAAAAACTATTATTATAAATAGGTTATTGTTTATTATTTAAGATTAGTTTATGTATAAAATGAAATTAATTTTTAAATAAATTTTAGATGTAATATTTAATTTTAAAATTACTCAGAAAAATAAGTAGTTTTAAGGTAAATTATTGTACTACTATTCTAAACTAGCATGTCGTTGTGCCATATCATTATTACTATCGTTTAATTGATTACTCATAACTAAAATAACAGTATCAAATATAATTAGTAACGTTTGTTCAAAAAGGCTACCTAATGGTTGTTGGCTAACTCGTGATTGAGTAAATTTAGTTCCAGATTGTAATAATATATTTGGTGTTTGGAGTTTTGCTAGTGTAGATGTGTTACATGCGCAAATTATAGCTAAATCAATTCCTTGATTGAGTGCTGATTTCGCCATGATATTTACGCTTTCTGTTTCACCAGATGCAGATGCTAAAATGAGCAAGTCTCCTTTTTGAACCGCTGGAGTTGTCGTTTCACCGACCACAAAGGAATTTAAACCCAGTTGCATCAACCTCATTGCAAATGCTTTAAGCATAAGACCTGAACGCCCAGTACCATACACAAAAATACGTTTATGCTGTTGTATTTTTTGTATTAGATCAACGATATCATTATCGGTCAACGTTTTAACTGAATGATTCAATTCATTAATAATTAATTGTGATTGCACTTTAATCCCCTATCGAAAAATAGCTAATGCTATTTTTCGATTATAAAATGTATACTAAATATTTAACTGTTGAATGATTAATTCTTGCGTTTGTGGGCAATTAGATTGTTGACATTTATTCACAAAAGACTCATCTTGAAATAAAGTAAATAGACGCTTGAGTATGGATAAATGTTGATCACTTGTTGCCAATGCTAAATTAAAAATTAGTTGGCAAGATACAATTAAATTGGCATCCTCCATTAGACCGAAAATTACTCCTTTTGTTGAGCGTACCAAACTAATTGAATCTGATTTAACTAATTGATAATTAGCATGTGGTATAGCAATCCCCATACCATTATTCATCAGTAATCCAGTTGGATATTGCTTTTCTCGATTGATACACGCTGAAATATAGTCAGGTGTAATATAGTTTTTTTCTAATAAATATGAACCTGACTCTAATATAGCATCTTGATAAGTTGCAATTTTTTCATCTAAATCATGAACTAAAATATGCATGGTTAAATTCCTAACTATTGAGTTAAGCTTTGTTTAACATCTTCAAAAATGGCATCTTCACCAATACCTGTTAGTAAACCAGCTCCAACAATAACCTTGGTTGTTATATCTGGATTATCAATTTTTGTTGATGAAACAACTAAATCATAACTATTAAAAATATCAGCATTGCAAGCCATAAGTGATGATTTATCTACTTGAGCTTCAATATGCTGTTCTTTTAAATAATCTTGCAAAATTGAAACCATGATTGATGAAGAAGCAATGCCATTACCACATACCACTAATATTTTTTTCATTTTGAAACCTCATTTGTATTATTTTTTGAATTTTTTTCTTTCTTCTTTAATAGATAGCCTACTGATAGCAAAATTAAGCCAATTAATATGTAACCAAATATTCCCACATGACTAGTTGCTGCGAATAGTCCAGTAAATGGATTTGCTGATGGATTTAATGAGGTATACATTACCGATGCATCAGGGTTAGAACCAAATGCTTGGAATACTTCGTTAGTTGCAGGTGTCATCCATGAGGCAATATATAATCCGCCTCCAAACAAAAATATTGATGTAACCCAGGTACGGATAATATTGCCTTTGAATACAGGAACCATACAAGCAATAAAGAAGACAAATTGTGATAAATCACCTAATGGCATAACCTTATTACCGGGTAAAATAACCGCTAAAATGACAATAATAGGGATCAGTAATAAAGCAGGAGCAATAACGGAAGGGTTACCGACAATTAATGCAGTATCCATTCCGACGGTAATATCTCGATTAGGAAAACGTTTAACTAGTTTTTTTCTTGCTACATTTGATAATGGCACTAAACCTTCCATCATAATTGATGTCATGCGTGGTAACAATAACATTACTGCCGCTAAGTACATACCTAATTGTAAGCTTGAAATAATGGTGTGATATGGACTTTCCCAAGAGTAACCACAAAAACCAAGTAATACACCAATAATAAAGCCGACTATAGTTGGATCGCCAAGAACACCAAAACGTTTTTGAATAGTATCGGCTGTAACAGTTATATTTCTAAAGCCCGGAATACGATCATAAATCCAATTAAATGGATAAGCAAAAATAAGGTAAGTATTTGCGACGGGATGTGAAATTGAGACACCTTCTGGAAGGTTAAAAAATTTCTCATTATTTTTTGCGCCTAGATCAGCTGCAATTAATGCCCAAACGTGAAATAGTGCAGCTGTTAATACACCATATAAGAAACTACCTGAATAAACACCTACGATTGCACCCATTGACGCATTTTGGTGTAAGTTAAAAACATCGACATTAACACAATCAGTGATTTTTAGTATAAGTAATAAAACATTAACTGCAACACATAGTGGAATAATTATTGGTCCCATACTTGAGCCAAATCCCATTACAGCAGTTGCTGCACCACCAACGTCAATTGCACTAAGTGAAGATCCTGTGCTTTCGGCGAGTCCTGTAACAGCAGGAGCCATTTTATCTAACATAAATTTAATTGTCATACTTAATGCAATAAAGCCAATACCGACTTTCATTGCAGAAGCAATACATTCAGAAATAGGCCTTCCGAGCGCAGCCATTAATATTAAAAATATTATAGGAATAAAAATAAAATTTCCTAAATCATTGATAAATTGTGTAATTAATTCCATAAGTGACTCCTTTTATGATTCCTCATTGGCTCTAAAGCCCATATTCCAAGCAATATGAGCTGGTTTGACCAATAACGCATTATCGTTATGCTCAGCTTCAAGCAAGTTTTTCTTCGAATTTTCACGCGCAGTAGTAAAATCAAATGGTTGGTCGTACCATGCGTCTATAATCATTTTGGTATACTCAAGTCCATTAACACGACAACCTAGTCCAATGATTTGTGCATTATTGCTTAATCTGGCACGTTTAGCTGAATATGGATTAGTTACAGCAACAGCACGTATTCCCCAGTGTTTGTTAGCTTGGCAGGTAAAACCAATACCTGTTCCACAAATATATATTCCTAAACGACAAACATCTTTCTGAATCAAAATTGACATTTCATCAGCTAATTTGGCATAAGTATTGATGCCGTCTGCTTTAATTTTTACTGGGTCATAAACAATATCGGCATTTTTTTCATTAATTAAATATTTTTTTATTTCTTCTTTATATTCAAATCCTAGATCATCACAGGCTATAGCAATTTTTGTTTTCATTTTTTTTCCTCTATTAAATTAATAATTATTTTATAATTGGTTTTTATTGGTAAGTCAATGTGATCTATATCACAAAAATGATAAGATATTGATTTTTAAAATCAAAAAAACCAACATATACCAATTAAAATTGATTTTTTATTATTTGTTATTTATATTAAGATAATGAGGTATATGATGAGTTATTAATGAATCATGTGGACTTTTTGATAAAATATTGGTAATAATCAGGAATGGTTAGTCATATCTAAATCAATATTTGAGATTGTGAACAATGCAATTAATGAATGAAAGACGAGAATTAATTTTAGAAGAATTGATAACTGCTGGGACTGTATATGTGAGTGAATTAGCTCGTAAATACCAAGTTACTTATGAAACAATCCGTAAAGATTTATCCGATTTAGAAAAAAAAGGATATCTAGTCAAATGTCATGGTGGGGCAACACTTAAACAAGGCGCAATTGAACATCCATTCCAAATTAGAGAAAAGGAAAACGCTAGCTTAAAAAAAAGTATTGCTCAAAAAGCATTAACATTACTGCCTGATAATTGTTCTATGATTATCGGAACAGGTAGCACAACATTAGAATTAGCTAAATTATTAATGTATCGTTCTGGGTTTAAGATCTTTACCGATTCATTACCTGTTGCTAATGCTCTTATTTCATCAGATAACCAAGTTTTCTTATTTGGTGGTGAACTACGTAATAAAAGCTCATCTGTTTATGGTGGTTGGACATTATCTATGATTAATGAAATTCAGGTTGATATTTGCTTTTTAGGCACAGATGGTTTTAGTAATTTAACAGGCCCTTCCAGTCCTTCATCTTCTGATGCTTATATCGATAAAGCTATTATTTCTCATGCTGAAAAAAAGTATATTTTAGGTGATTACACAAAATTTAATAGAAAAAGTCTGTATAAGATTTGTGATTGGAATGAAATAACGGCATTAATCACTAATAAGTTGGCTGATCCGGCTCAAGTTTTGAAATTAGAAACTAAAACTAAAGTTATTTTGTGTTAAAAATTTTGCAGTTTTCTATAAAACAATGAAAATCTCCCTTATCTTTATGCAATTGTTAAGAAAAGGGAGAGAATTTATTAAGATTATTTAACCATTAATTGTCCCATCATCCCAAGTGTTTCATGTTCAACAATATGGCAATGATACATGCGTAATCCTGGCATATTTTGTTGAATTTTTATGGTGATTTTTTCGTGGGGACGTAAATTTATGGTATCTTTTAATGCCACATATTCTGGTGAATATTTTTTACCATCAAATTCATGTGATACAACTGTGAATTGTGTACCATGAATATGGAAATTATGATCCATATGTGAATTATTAAATATTGTCCACTCTTCAACATCATGGATTTTACTTTCAAGATCAATTCGTTTCATATCATGGCGTTTGCCATTAATTAAAAACAGCATGCCACCCCTTGGTTCGCTCTTGTCCATGACCTCTGTATATTCAAGCGTTTTATGCGCTTTTGCTTCACCAATTTTAGGTAGAGTTCGTAATGGCGAAGGTAAAACAATTGAATTCGCTTGTTGTAGATCTAATTCAGCAAGTATTATATCTTGTTCTGGTGGTACATTTCCCATCTTACCACGATCATAACCAATTGATTGTAAGTAAACCGTACCGGTTTGTTGGGGCAAAATTACCAATTCTGCGCGTTCGGCAGGTGATAATAATAGTGGCTTTTCAAGGGAAATTGGTTCAGGCATTAATCCGCCATCACTACCCACTAAAAAGACATCACAACCGGGAATTGAAAGGTTAAGATAACGTCCAGAACAGGCATTCCAAACTCGAACACGTGTTGCAGTATTAACTTTCATTTTTGGACGATAACCTCCATTAATTAATACAAATTGTCCTTCTCGACCATTCATCCAATCAGTCATTGAGTTATCGGCAATTTCTCCTTTGTTTGTCAGTTTTAGATCTGAGAAAAACCAATTTAGTTCCGGTAAAGATTCTAAAGGGTTTTTTTTACTACGAACAATAAATACCCCAGCTAATCCTTTAGCAATTTGTTCGGCAACGGTGTTGTGACCATGGGGATGATACCAATAGGTACCAGCACTGCCTTCGGGGATGGTAAATTCGTAAATACGTTCACTGCCTGCAGGTATTTCATCTTGTGGATTGCCATCTTGATTTGATGGCACAAGTAAACCATGCCAGTGAACGGTTGTTGATTGTGACAGTCTATTTTTTACCGTTAATTTGACTTTATCACCTTCATAAACTTCAATAAGTGGCCCTGGTATTGAATCATTGTAAGCCCAAAATTCTGTAGTAATATCAGGAGTTAATGCTTTTTTTATTGGTTTGGCTTCAATAGTAGCTTCAAATATACCTGATTGATGACTACTATTTTTTAACAGTTGGAATTCGGGTAAATCATGACCTTTTGGTAATGCTGAAGTAGATAATAGTTTTTGTGGTTGTTTGTTGTTCATATTCATATTCATATTCATATTCATATTCATATTCATATGATCGTGCATGTTGTCCCCCTTATCACAATTATCAGATTTAACATCACAAACCATGTCAGACATTGATGAATGATCCAATTTGGCAATGGCTTTAGTTGCAATTAAACTACCAACGGCAGCAGTTATATTCATTAGAAAATTTCGGCGTTTCATAGTATTCCTATAATCATTTATTAAGTTAAATAATAACCATCAATTAGCTCTCCAAACTCGTCTATTCGTTCAGCAAGCTAATGTGTTATTGATTTCCTATACTTATTACTAATATTTAACAAAGCATAAATTAGCTAATTTTTGGTGGTTTTAACTCAGGAATAAATTCTTTATATTCAGGAATAAAATTTGTTGGAAGATATTGTTCACGGTAAATCGGATAATCAATATTAACGATATAATTAGCAATAGCTATACCACAAGCAAAACAATGATTAACTGATTCACTAATAAAAGGTTTTGTTGATTTAGAAGTCGGCAAATCAGCCATTGAAGAGTGATGATTTGCGTTCACCTTTAAAGATTGTAAGTTAGGTGAATGGTGAGTTGAGCAAGGCTTGGACATAAAGAGTGGAATATGCCAAATAGAATAAAAAAACAAAAAGATTGTCGATATAATAAAAATATTCACTCGCTTTTTGTTTATGGCTAATGACATTGTTTATCACGTAATGTATCTAACAAACCTTGTTTTTATTTTACTAGAGAAAAGACTAAATTTATACCATTTTAATAATTGAAAGTTTTATTCAATTTCAATTGCAAATAATCAATAATCTTTCAATCTGTAACATTAATATTAATTGGCTATGTTAAGGGTTATGCAATAAAAGATAATCATAAAATATATAAGCTAAATACAAATGGTTCTGGTATCATATTCGCATAAAAAACATTATGAATAATAGCGATATGAAAATTCTTTTTGGAGTACAAGGAACAGGAAATGGCCATATCAGTCGTTGTCGAACATTAGCCAAAGCCTTAAAAAAGGCTGGAGCAGATGTAGACTATATTTTAAGCGGTCGTGATCCTAAAGATTATTTTGATATGCAAGCTTTTGGCAACTATCGAACCTTTGGTGGTCTTTCATTTGCTACTCTTAATGGTAAAATCAATTTTCGTAAAACCATCCGAAGAATTCGGGCTTTTAGACTAATTAAAGATGTTCGCGATTTAGATTTATCTGCATATGATTGTATTATTAGTGATTTTGAACCAGTTAGTGCTTGGGCTGCACATCATCAAAATCGAGAATGTTTAGGTATCAGTAATCAGTCTGTCTGCCAATATCTAAAGCCTAAAGAATATGGCACGATAGCAAATGTAATTATGAAATATTATGCTCCAGTTACACAACCCATTGGTTTACATTGGTTTCATTTTGGTCATAAATTGATTCCACCAATGATTGATTCATTTGCTACACCACCAACTGAAGATGGTAAAATTGTTGTTTATTTGCCTTTTGAAGATTTAACTGAAATTACTGGATTATTAAACCAATTTTCGCAATATCAATTTAGTTGTTTTCACCCTGAGATAAAACAACCTTCTGCACGAAGTAATATTTTATTACAACCGCTAAGTCGAGATAATTTTACTCAAGCTATACTAAGTTGTTCTGGTATTATTTCGAATACCGGATTTGCACTAATTTCTGAAGCGTTATCTTTAGGTAAAAAAATTCTAACTAAACCAGTAGCAGGTCAATTTGAACAAGTTTACAATGCTCAATGTTTGCAGTCTTTAGATATGGCAACCGTTATGGAACATTTAAATAGTTTGAAGTTAAAATATTGGCTTGGCCTACCGTCACCTAAACCTATTATTTATCCTGATGTGGCAACTGAATTAGCGAATTGGATTGTTTCAGGTCAAAAAGAGACATTACTTTCTTTGAGCCAAAGACTGTGGTCACAGACTAAATTTCCGAGTAATGTGAGTGAACGCATCAAATCTTTAGGTTATGTATAAAGGAACGAAATGATATTAAGTATAATTGTTGCAATGGCGAATAATCGTGTAATTGGTATGAACAATCAAATGCCATGGCACATGCCTGCAGATTTAGCGTGGTTTAAAAAAAATACATTAAATAAACCGGTGATTATGGGGCGTAAAACGTTTGAATCTATCGGAAGACCATTGCCTAATCGTCACAATATTGTCATTAGTCGACAGGCTAAGAATAATACGTCAATTAATCCTGATGTTAGTTGGGTTAAATCGATTGATGAGGCAATATCGATTATTAATCAACAACAAGTAGAAGAAGCCTTTATTATAGGTGGTGGTAATATTTATCAACAGGTATTACCTTTAGTTAATCGACTTTATTTAACTCATATTGATGCTAAATTGACTGGTGATACTTATTTTCCTAATTATTTACAAACATCATGGCAACAAATTTATTCAGAAAATCATAAAGCGGATGATAAAAATTGTTATGATTATCAATTTGAGATTTTACAGCGAAGTTAATCAATAGATAAGTTGCCACTGACATACTTGTGGCAACCGAATTATTATCCTTGTAAGCGTTTTGCTTCCAGTACATCAGCGAGTTGTTTGATTTTGTTCATAACTCGTTCAAGAGAGTCTTGATCAAAAATCTGCATATCCATATCAATCGTTGCAATTTGTTGTTTCATATCAATGCGACTTGAAACACCTAAGACATTTACTTTCTCATTAGCTAAAATTGTTGTAATGTCACGCAATAAACCACTTCTATCACTAGCTATGATGCGAACGACCATGGTGTAACTTGCGTTATGATTACCACTCCACACCGCACTGGTGATCCGTTCTGGTGCATGATTTTTTAGCTCTTGGAGCTGTTCACAGTCTGAACGATGGATTGAAATACCTCGTCCTTGGGTAACAAAACCGACAATTGGATCACCGGGGATAGGGCGACAACAATTAGCAATGGTGTAAAGTAAATTATCTACACCTTCAATAATAATTTCACCGCCTTTTATCGATGATGATTTATTGGTATTTTTGGCTTGAGAGGTTGATTTTTGGGTGATCTGTTTAAGAACAGCTTCATCTTCCTCTTCAGCTGTTGGTTTATTAAATTGGGCATTAATAAAATTAACCAGTTGGTTAATTCTAACATCACCACTTCCTATTCCAGCCAATACTTCGTCAAACGAATGGGCGTTATATTTACTAATCAGAATCTTTTCGACATTTTTTAGGCTAATATTTAACGGTTCTAATTCATTGTCTAAAATTTGTTGACCAGCAGCTATATTTTTATCTCGATCTTGCTTTTTAAACCAAGCTTGTATTTTTGCTCGTGCTCGGCTGCTATTTACAAATCCAGTATTAGGATTTAACCAATCGCGGCTTGGATTTGGTTGTTTTTGGGTAATAATTTCAACTTGATCGCCTGTTTTTAATATATAGGTAAACGGCACTATGCGTCCTGCAACTTTAGCGCCGATACAACGGTGGCCAACATCACTATGAATATGATAAGCAAAATCTAACGGTGTTGAACCAGCAGGCAAGTCAACAACATCACCTTTTGGTGTAAATACATAAACGCGATCATCAAAAATTTGACTACGGACAGTTTCCTGAATTTCACCACTTTCTGACATCTCTTGTTGCCAAGTTAATAATTTACGTAGCCAAGAAATGCGCTGATCGTAGGCAGTCATTTTATCTGTACTGCCTTCTTTGTATTTCCAATGTGCTGCTACACCTAATTCAGCATCATTGTGCATTTGTTCGGTACGTATTTGAATTTCGATAGTTTTATCATTTGGGCCATAAACCACAGTATGAATTGATTGATATCCATTGGGTTTTGGATTGGCGACATAGTCATCAAATTCTTTCGCAATATGTTTATAATGGCTATGGACGATACCTAAGGCATTATAACAGTCTTCGATTCGATCACAGATGATGCGTACCGCTCGAATATCATATAAATCTTCAAATTGCAGATGTTTACGTTCCATTTTTCGCCATATGCTATAGATATGTTTAGGGCGACCGTAAACTTCAGCACGAATATGATCTTTATTCATCATATCCTGTAAATTTTTAACAAATTGATTGATATATGATTCGCGATCTAGTCGTTTCTCATGTAATTTATGGGCAATAAAGCGATATTGGTCAGGATGTAAATAACGGAAGCAAAAATCTTCAAGCTCCCATTTTAATTGGCCAATGCCAAGTCGATTAGCTAAGGGTGCATAGATGTTAAAACACTCTTTAGCTGCTAGCACTTTATCTTCTTTTGGAGCATGCATCAGATTTCGTAAATATGTAATACGTTCAGCTAGTTTAATGACCACACTACGGAAATCATTAACCATTGCAAGTAACATACGACGAATACTATCAATTTGTTCATTTGTGGCATGACCATTACGAATAGCTCGTAGTTGCCTAATGTCTTTCATTTTGACAACACTAGAAAGAATATGAATTATTTCACGGTCAAAATTTTCCGGTAGATCTTCACGGCAAATAATTTTAGTATCAAAGAATGGTAGTAAAAGAGCGGTTGCTAAACTATTAATATCCATATTTAAGGTTGATAAAATTTCAACCATTTCAATTGCATTTTCGAAGCAATAAACTTGCTCTGGTGCACCAGCACTATGCTCAAAACAAAAATCCCAAATATCTTTAAACTTTTGATAAGATTCAATATTGGTTAATAACAGTTCTTGTTTAGCCCATCGTTCAACATCAAACTGTGCGAGCGTGTAATGTTCGTCATTTTGTTGATGGGCGCCTCTAATTGATACCATAATTATTATCCTGATTTAGTTAACATCAACATTGATTCAATGTGCTTGGTTTGTGGAAACATATCCAAAATAGCAACTTTTACAATGTTGTATCCTTCCTCAATAAATAGCTTGCAGTCCCTAGCTAATGTAGCAGGATTGCATGAAATATAAACTATTTTTGTTGGTGATATCTTAACAATTTCTGCTGTAGCATTATAGGCACCGGATCTAGCTGGATCTAATAATACTTTGTCAAATTTTGACTGATTCCATATTGAAAATTGCTGTTTATCTTCTAAATTACAGGTGAAAAACTGCGTTTTAGCTTCAATTTTATCTTTATTTAGTTTAGCATTGATCTTGGCTTTTTCAACCAGGGCATCAACACCTTCAATACCTGTGACTGATTGGCTGTTTATTGCCATAGGTAATGAGAAATTACCCATACCACAAAATAGATCGAGTATTTTATCATCTGAAGTTATATCTAACCACTCTAAGGCCTTATTAATCATCTTTTGATTAATTTGACTATTAACTTGTATAAAATCGAGTGGACTGAAAGTTAATTTTAGATGATTAATCAGATAATAATGTTCAGTAGTGCCACTGATATGAATCAGTTCATGACCATGAAAATAGAGTGAAAGATTGTGAGCTTCAGCGAATTGTTTTAATAAAAGGCTATCTTGCTCTGTTAGTGGCATGGTGTGTCTTAACACAAGGATAATGCCACTATCGACGGCAATTAATTCAATATGTCCAAGCGATTTTTTTTGTTTAATTTGTCTTAAACAAGATTGTAATGGCATTAATAATTTATCTAATTGTTCAACTAATACCGGACAGTGTTCTATATTTATAATCTGGTTTGATTCTGTCTGCCTAAAGCCGATTAATAATTCACCTTTAACTAAATTAATTGATAATCTAGCTCTCCTTCGATAATGATAAGGTTGGTCGGCAATAATATTAGGCGAATTGTTTTTGTAGTCCAACTCCGCCCCAGCTTCTTTCTGTAAAAGTTTGATCAAGGCTTCATATTTGGCTTGTTGTTGTAAATTTGATGAAATATGTTGTAATTCACAGCCACCACATTTTGTATAGTATTTACATTTTGGTGTAACTCGTTGTTGGCTGTGATTGTGGTATTTTATAACTTTTGCTTTAGCATAATTTTTTTTATCATCAGTTAATTGGATATCAACAGTTTCATTGGGTAAAGCAGATTTTACAAAAATTGTTTTACCTTTATGAGTTGCCACGCCTTGACCAAAGGCATCTAAATTAGTGACAGTAACTGTCAATTTTTGTGCAGTAAGCTTCTTTTTTGTAGGGGTGTAAAAATTAACCATATTAATAAATTGAAGTTATGTTAGCCGTTTTAGTAACTCTGTTTTGACATGTAAAGGTACTAAATTAGAGATGTCTCCACCATGGAAAGCAACATCTTTAACAATGGTTGATGAAATAAATCCCATCGCAATAGATGGCATTAAGAAGATAGTATCTAAATCAGGTTTTAATGCTCGGTTCATTTCAGCTAATTGTCTTTCGTATTCAAAATCGTGAGTTGTTCTCACGCCTCTGACTATCACTGTCGCCGTATGTTTTTGGGCAAAGTTGGCCATAAGATTATCAAAGCCAATCACTTCCACATTCAATAAGTGTTCAACCGATGTTGAGGCTAAGTTTACTCGTTCTTCTAAAGTAAACAGTGTTTTTTTATTTGGATTTTGCGCTATAGCTACAATTAAACGGGGAAACAATTGTGATGCGCGGGTAATTAGGTCGATATGACCGTTGGTGATCGGATCAAATGTTCCCGGAAAAATCGCTGTGAGCGCTTTGCTTTTCATTTATCTTATTATCCATTAGTGAATTGGGAGATATCATACCTAATTTTAACCTAGATTGTTAGTTTAACTATATAAAATCTTCGATTTTTTATCCTTAAAAAATATCGAGGATAACGTAAATGTTAGTTATCCCATGTCCGATTTTTAACCAATTTTAACTATAAAATATTCGTTATTTGTTAGTTTTATCTTTGTAGTGTACATCATTAAGATTGCGCAATCTTTCTGCAGCTTGTTCTGGCGTTAGATCTCGTTGTGCTTCTGCAAGCATTTCATAACCGACCATAAATTTTTTAATACTGGCTGAACGTAATGGAGATGTTTAGATTGTCTAGTTGTTTAAATTTAAACTTTTATAGACAATCTAATTTGGTTATTTTTTAAATTCTTTTAGGCGTCTTTCAAAATCTTGCCACTGATAAAAACCATCACTATTTGCTACGGTATTTTTTAGCTGAAGTTGGTAATGTTGTGGTGGATGATTGATATCAAGTGGTTGGGCGGAGTAAAGTTGTTCAAAACTTTGATAAACGTATTCAGCTTTAAACAAGTATGCCCCCGATGCTTTATTAAGATAACGTTGTAATATAACCATACCACCAATTGGTGTATTTTCACATTGATTAGGAAGTTGGTATTCGGCAAAATCCAAAGCACCAAGTAGTGCGGCAATGGTACTATCATGGCCAACGAGTAAATTTACCTTGTGATGCTTTTGGTGTAACAGATCATCTATCATATTAATTAATAATGCACTATTTTTTCGAGCGATAGATCTAGAGTGAAAAACTAAATTAATATAGTGGTTACGAATTTGTATAAGTTGTTGCCATTGTTCTTGGCTGGTTATTTTTCCCCACGCAATTTGTTCTTTAGGAAAAGCTGAGTAATACTGTAATAAGAAAGCATCAACCGCACAAATGCCAATTGCTAGAGGTCCTAATAATTCCGGCTCTTCATCTTTTACAAAGTGAAGATCATAAGGAATATCAGCAAAATTACATTGATATTGAGCATATAATTGTGAATTTTTATAGTCTAAAATATCCGATAGCAACGCATAAGCTGGTGCTAAATTTTTGAAAATTGATTCAGCTTTATTTGCATCATCAATATCTTTTAATAATGCTTGTTTAGATTCTGGGGAATCATCTTGTATACTTGGATCAAATATAGGATCCATTTTTTCAATGGTATATTTGTGATTAACCGGAATATCGTAACCTGCAAAAGCCCCTGTAACTAAGAATTGAGCGGTGGCAACTGTTCTTTGAAGACTATTAGCATAAACATATATATCAGGATTTTCAGGCGTAAGCTTAATGTTTTGTTGTTCAAGCCATTGCGATAGATAATGTCCAAAATAAGATTCTAAAACGCCTCCCCGGGTAGTTAAATAACCATAAGCATGATCCCAACTTGGCCATTTTAATGGGCTAGCTTTTTCTAAAAACTCTATGGTGTTTGCTAATGGAGTGCGTATCCCATGACGACTTAGTATTACAACTTTATCTAATTGGTATTGATCTTTTTTCATTTAGTTATCCATCCTTGTTTATGCAAATAATTTAAAATGAAATCTCGTTGCCCTTTGCTAATTGTTTCTGCAATTTTATCACTCCAACCATTTGTTTTTTGATTAATGTCTCTGTGAACATAATAGTCACGCATTTGGCTATCATATTGTGCTAATAATTGATGATTAATCGGTTGATAGTGATTTTCAAAAAAAACTAATTGCTTTGGTAATCGTGGTTTAATATTAGGATTTTGGTCAGGATAACCGATACAAAGTCCAAATAAAGGAAGAACATATTTAGGTAGTGCAAGTAATTCGGTTACTTTAGCAATATTGTTGCGTAAACCGCCAATGTATACTGTACCTAAACCTAATGAATGTGCTGCAATAACCGCGTTTTGTGCCATAAGTGTAGTATCAATACAACCAACTAGAAGTTGCTCGGCTTTTTCAAGTGGAATAGTGGCATCAATTTGAAAATGACGGTTAAAATCGGCACAAAACACCCAAAATTCTGGAGCTTGAATGATGTAACTCTGGTCACCTGCATAATGAGCTAATTCTGACCTTTTCTCACTATCAGTGATTCTAATGATGGTTGCGCATTGTAAAAAGTTTGAACTTGGAGCCGATTGTGCCGCCTGAACAATTTCATTAATCTGTTTACTTGTTAATGGTGTTGATTTATAAGACCGAATTGAACGGCGCTGGCAAATTAAATCAATTGTCTCATTTAGCATAACGGCTCCTTAATATCACTGTTTTTTTATAAATTGCAAATCCCAAACACCATGCCCGAGATTTTGACCACGTTTTTCGAATTTAGTAATAGGGCGGTCTTCAGGTCTTGGAATATAGTCATTAGTGTCAGATAAATTTTTAAATCCTTCAGCTTGATTTAATACCTCAAGCATATGCTCTGCATAGTGTTGCCAATCGGTAGCTAAATGTAAAATACCGTCAGTCTTTAATTTTTTATGAATTAAAGCAACAAAATTAGGTTGAATGATTCGACGTTTATTATGTCTTGCTTTGTGCCATGGATCGGGGAAGAAAATTTGCACCTTATCTAATGAATTATCTGGTATCATGTTTTCTAAAACTTCAACGGCATCATGGCACATGACTTTTAAATTAGATAATTGATTTTCCTCAATCGCCATTAAACAAGCACCAACGCCCGGTTTATGGACTTCAATACCTAAAAAATTCTTGGCGGGGGCATTTTTTGCCATTTCAATTAATGAAGCGCCCATACCAAAACCGATTTCAAACACCACCGGTTTATTCTCTTCAAAAACAACTGGTGAGGTAGTATTGTACTCAATACCATAGATAGGCCATAAATGCGTTAAAGCTTGTTGTTGTCCTTTAGTTAAACGGCCTTGTCTTAATACAAAACTACGTATTGTTCGTTTAGATTCTATTGCTTGGTTATTTGTGTTTAATTGTTCTCTCATTGCGTATCTGCTGTTAAGGTTAAAATTATTAAGATAATTGATCATCTTAGTTATATAGTAGTTTACCTGATTTTTAATTCACTTCAAAAAAACATCTTATTAACTTAATTTTTTATATATTAATGTGATGAATGTAAAATATTTTTAATAAATTTTTATAATGTGGTTGAGCATAATCTGTAAATGATTATATAATTGTAATCCCGATTTAACCGATTACGTTTTATGTAATCATGATTACATGCTTGAGGATTTCTCGTGCCTGATATGAAGCTTTTTGCTGGTAACGCCACACCCGAACTAGCAAAACGTATAGCTAATCGTCTTTATACTTCTCTTGGTGATATTATTGTAAGCCGTTTTAGTGACGGTGAAGTAAATGTCCAAATTAATGAAAATGTCCGTGGTGAAGATGTTTTTATTATCCAATCAACTTGTGCGCCTACCAATGACAATTTAATGGAATTATTAGTAATGATTGATGCGATGCGTCGAGCATCTGCTGGTCGAATTACTGCTGTTATTCCTTATTTTGGTTATGCAAGACAAGATCGTCGCGTACGTTCAGCCCGTGTGCCTATTACAGCTAAAGTTGTTGCTGACTTTTTATCAACTGTAGGAGTTGATAGGGTTTTAACTGTTGATCTTCATGCTGAACAAATTCAAGGTTTCTTTGATGTACCCGTTGATAATGTGTTTGGTAGTCCTGTTATTTTAGAAGATATGTTGCAACGTGATTTTGAACGCCCAATCGTGGTATCTCCAGATATTGGCGGTGTGGTTCGTGCTCGTGCTATTGCTAAACTTTTAAATGACACAGATATGGCTATTATCGATAAACGTCGTCAACGTGCTAATGAAGCAGAAGTGATGAATATTATCGGTGATGTTGCTGATAGAGATTGTATTTTAGTTGATGATATGATTGATACAGCCGGAACACTTTGTAAAGCAGCTGATGCATTAAAAGCTCGTGGTGCAAAACGTGTCTTTGCTTATGCAACTCACCCAATTTTCTCAGGAAAAGCTGTAAGTAACATTAAAAACTCTGCTATTGATGAAATTATAGTTTGTGACACAATTCCATTAACAGCTGAAGTTAAAGCATTGAAAAATGTGCGTCAACTTACATTATCAGGTATGCTTGCTGAAGCAATTCGACGTATTAGTAACGAAGAATCGATTTCAGCAATGTTCCATCAATAATCTTTTCTTCTGAATTAGATAAATGCCCCTATTAGGGGCTTTTTTGTAATAACAGGATAATTAACGATTAAACTATTATGTCAACAATCAAACTAATTGTAGGGTTAGCTAATCCGGGTAATGAATATGCCGCAACTCGCCATAATGCGGGAGCTTGGTATGTTGATCTCCTTGCTGAACGTTATAATCAACCATTAAAAAATGATCCTAAATTTTTTGGATATAGTTCTCGAATTAACATCAATGGGCATGATGTTCGTTTGTTGGTACCAACTACCTTTATGAATTTAAGTGGTAAAGCAGTACAAGCAATGGCTTCTTTTTATCAAATTAAGCCCGATGAAATATTAGTTGCCCATGATGAGTTAGATCTTAATCCGGGGATTGCCAAATTAAAATTTGGCGGTAGCCATGGAGGTCACAATGGCTTAAAAGATATTGCCAGTAAACTTGGTAATAATCTGAATTTCTATCGGTTGAGAATTGGAATTGGCCATCCAGGCGATAAAAATAAAGTAGTTGGTTATGTCTTAAATAAACCTTCTAAACCAGAACAAGAATTAATTGATAAAGCTATTGATGAGTCAGTCTATTGTACTAATATTTTATTAACTGATGGAGTTGAAAGTGCGATGAATCATCTGCATGCATTCAAAGCTTAAAGTTGTTAACAATAGCGTGTTTTAATTAACTGAGTATAAAAAATCCACCTGATGAACAGGTGGATAACAAATCACGTATTAATTCTGACTAAGAAAATAAATGAGAAACATTACCACCTTTTTCAGCTATTTTCTTCAGTACTTCTTTTATTAACCATGTATTCATCGATGCGGTATCGTCAGTACTACCAGTATAATTAAGTTCTGTGGCAAGTTTCTTACGGGCATCTAAACTACTATCGATACCTAATAATTTCAATAAATCGACAATAGATGTTTTCCAATTAAGTTTTTCAGGAAATTTTTTAGCTAAATTATCCAAAATTGACATGACATCGACTTCAGATATCGGTGTTTTGTTGTCTGATGTATTTTGTTGTTTTTGATCGGGATTACTATTATTGGTATTATTACTTGAAGTATTATCTGATGTCTTGTCTTTTACTGTATCTGTGATTTTATCAACTTGCTCTTTTACTGCATCTTTAGCATGACCTACAGCCGCTTGTGCGCTTGGAAATATTTTTGAAAAAATATTATTTAAGATACCCATATTACACCCCTTATGTTTAAACTGCTTATTAAAAAACTGCTTAACGATATAGATGTAGAAAATACCCCTTTAAGTATAGCGGTTAAGTATAAATTATGTCAAAACCACAATCATTTAATAGCATTTTTTGTAATATCGCTTATAAAAACAAAAATATTTACTGCTTTTATTAGGTATTCTTGTTTAGTCTATTTAACTATTAATTTAAATAGGTTGATCTTT
>NZ_NASN01000039.1:0-23952 GCF_002142015.1 Gilliamella sp. A7 | reverse complement strand
TTTTCATCAAAATTTATACTATTAACATCAATATTTTCATAATTAAAATAGCCATATTTTTTCTTTATTATTTCTAATTTTTTTTTATTGTCGTGTACTAGATTAGGCTCGTTTTCGTATACTATTTCTAAACATAAGTTCTTTAGATCTTTTTCAAAATTATTATCCGGGATATTAGATAACATATCTGTTTGGCTAAAATCATTATTAGAGTGAAAATTAAATTGTGTTCTTTCTGGATTTGCATGTTCATCAAAATATTCTGAAGTAATGGCAAATATATATTGAGTACGAAAAGTTTCAGAAATAACTATAGGATTAATCTGAATATTATTGGCGCAATAAAATATTCTTATACCTTGTTTTTCTTTATTCTGAAATGTGTAAATAGTAAATTTACAATCATTATTGACATACTCTATTTTTTTTAAACAATCAATATCACTGCTTTTTATTTCATCAGTGAGGTGGCCATTAACCATGAAATTAATTGAAATGCATTTTTCAGTTTCTTGTTGCTTTAAAAAAAGCATTAAGTTGAATTTTTCTTTAGTGAAGTTAATGCAAGATGTAACTTGTGTTTTAGGATTCTTTAATTTTAAGTTATTTAGATGAATTTTTGTATATGAAACATTTTGCTCATCACTATCACTTATTTTAATGTTTTTTTCATTGAATTGATTTGTAAAATCAAACTCAACAAATTTTTTTTCTTTTGATATACTTTTTACTTTAATATCTGAAGCTAAATTCAAAAAAGAAATACGTCCAATTCCCCTTCCTCCTATATCTCGTTTATGAACTGTTGCTATTTCAAGAAAAGCATCGATATTTTCTTGGGTTAATCCATCTCCATTATCTTCTATAATTATTTCTCTTAAATTACCAAGATTTGATGTTTTACCATCGAGTGTTCTTTCATATTCATATTGAAGATTAATATTAATTCTAGTTGCATTAGCTTGTATAGCATTCATTATGGCTTCTTTTAAAACATCATTAACCGTAACATTTTTATAAAAATAAGATACTAAGCCTGCAACATTTGTTTTCATATAGGGATATTCTTTATAACTTAATTTATTTATATTAACCTTAATATAAATAAACAACAATTATAAAATCACTTGAATTTTTCTTTTTAGCATTAAGTAAAAGATGTTTTTTTGATATTTGAACAAATAAACTATGGCAACAATTTATTACATTTCCCCTTTCTAAAGTAATTAAATATATGAAATAAATCCTTGATGGATAATATAATTTACTTTTTTACCATTTTAATAAATCAATTTAAGCTATGTAGTTTAGAAAATTATTAATTTTTAAAATTACTTTATTGTTATTCTAATAATGTTAATTAAAACAAAAAATTCTCTGATATACCAATATAGCAAACGCAAAAATACTAATAGGTATTTTTGTTTCTCGTAGAATGGAAAATAGTTATTCTTGCAATAATGTCGATACTTCTAAAGAGCCTTAATAAACCACCAACGATATTATAAGACGGTATAGACTCCTCAATATTTTTACAATTATATTAATATTATTTTGCTTTGATATTTGGACTATTCGCATTAATATCTAACCAAGTTTGACGATAACGCTGGCGTCGCTTTGCTCGGCAATAGTTAACCAAAAGTGTAAATCCCTGTTCTTCCATCAATGTAAAAAAATAGCGCTGCCATTTAGCTGCGGTATTGGCATTAATGTCTAATTGTTGCTGAATGGTTTTATATGTTTCACCTTGCAGCAATAAATCAATAAACGGCAACCATCGTTCATGGTGAGATAACTTATTAAGTTGATATTTTTTCAGTGGGTTAAAGGTTCTCCGACAGGTTTTACAACGGAAATTAAGCCGATGGCCGATGCGAATAGTATTCAAAGAGTGGCAATAATCGCAAGGCATGACAGACGTCTGAAGTAGCCTAGTAAGCCACGATTTAAAAGCCTTAGCTTGCTGAAAAACTTCTGTTGGTTTTGTTTGATCAAGGTTAAGAATCGCTTGATAAAGATCCGGTTCATATTGTGCTAACAACTGACGAATAACATTATCCCACCGCCGTGCTGCTCGCGCTGAAAGGTTAAACTTATCTGCAATAAAGCTATGTGGTTGATTGCTTAACGTCATTGGCGCAATATTTATGAACAATGAAGCTGGTTTAAAACGTCGACATAAAGGCGTTGTCGCCACCAAATCCGGCAACGCCAGCAAAAAACGCTCAGCGGCAAGATGTTGCTCAATTGGTAATAGAGAATGATACATGATCGTTGACCTTTTGATGGCATAGACTCCTTAATTATTTTTACAAATAATGAATACAGGAAAAGGCATAATTTTTTTATTGTTTAAAACTACTAATATCTTATTTTCTTGTTACAAACCTTGATAAGGTAATGGTTACCAATATTCGATTTCTCTTGTTGTAATGACTAAATTATTAGGTCCCTGATTTATTCTATGAATTATTGCTTTTGTCCAATCACCATATTCATTGTATTGGGAATAGAAAGTTTTAGAACCGGCAATTTTTTTATTAGGAAATACAATATACATTTCAGATTTGTCTAATTGTTCTTTTGAGTTGTAGTAATAATTTTCTTGCATATATATTATGAGATGATCATTTTTATAGTATGAACGTTCTGAATTTATTGCTAAGGCGTTTTGCCAGTGTATTTTATTTTCAATTTTTAAATCATTAACTTCTTCAATGCTAGCAATTATTTTATTATCTTTATAGGTACTTATTTGTCTATATTTATAATTATTTTTAAAAATAGTCCCATCATTTACCCCATTCAATTCAATGATATTACCATTATTGTCTAAGATAAAATCTCCTTCTGTAATATTAATACCTAATAACGGGCTGTAGAGATTAAATTTCTTATTTTCATAATCAACATTATGACGCCTTTCAAGTGTGTTTGATTGGGTATATTTTGCATGGTTTGATAATATCTTTCCTGTATTGGTGTGTTGAACAATGATAGAACTAACTAAAAGACCATCAACTTCACTTTTTATTACTTGTTTTTTTATATATCGAGAATAGGAGGAAATAAAAGGATTATTCATTGTCCGATTAATAGGCTTTTTTGCTGAATCACAACCTAGAAGAACAAAAGGTAGTAGAAAAAAATACAGAGGCAGTAAATAGTTCATGCAATTCCTTATATAATAGTTCTTATTAGTTCAATTAATGACATCTAAGCATAGATTAAAATATGCTAAATTTGATAAGGCGATAAGACAATTATCAAATTGATTAAGTATAACAAACGCTATATTGAAGATACGTAAATTCAAAGGTTTAATATTAAATAGTGAAACTTATTCCACTTCTTGCAATTTGCTGGTACTACAGATAAGTTTGGCTGTTGTGTGTTGATTTTTATCATGTGCATAAATCGCCCAGCAACTTTTCATCGATGAATCGATTTTTTTTGCCAATTGGACTTCCTCACCATTATAGCTACATTTAACGTAGTTTCCATTTTCATCATAGGCTGAATTGATTTGCCATGTGAGGTCATGTTTTTTGCCATCAATAATGCCAATTTCAGGTTTTAATTGAAATAATTTAACTGGTTCATCGGAATAAACACCAAGACTAGTGAGTAGTAGGCTACGATTTTTGTTGATTGAAACTTGCCAACCCTCAGGAGTTGCTTCAAGTTCGGGATGATCGGATTTAATATTGATTCGGGTTGGGCAATCAATTTCGTAAGCAGTAGCAACCCCAATAGTTGCCAACCACGCTATTGCAATCAAACTAATTCGGTAACCTTTCATCTCATCCATCCTGTTTACATGACATATTAATCTATTATTAGTGTTGTTAATTAATTATGCCAATAATCTAAATCAAATTATTTTTAAAATGCTGTTTTTATAATAATGGTGTCGCTCGATACTGTAAATCAGGTTTTTTCAGCCAGTCCTGTGAATCAATAATCGCTAGTTCTCTAACCTCTTTTTGTTTGGTAACAGCTAATACATGATTCGCTGCATTGGCGGCTAGTTCAAATGCATTTAATTGTGATTTGCCATTGATTAAGTGAGCAGTGAACAAACTACAGATTAAATCGCCAACGCCCAATGGACGATAAGGAAAATCATATAATGGACGGGCAAGGTGATAACTTTGCGAAGGTGTGGCTAATATCATTTCAAACAATTCTGTGGTTTTGCCGGCATGGACTAAATTTTTAACTAAAATTGCTTGGATAGGTTGATGTTGCAGTTTTTTGATTGCCGTTTGTACATCGCTAAAGGTTTTAATTTCGATATTCGATAATATCTGTAATTCTAATAAATTCGGCGTAATATAGTCTGCATGTTTAATCGCTTGGTTAGTGAAAAAATCAATAATATTTTGCGGTAGCGAACTCCCTTTATTAATATCTCCGCCCATAACCGGATCGCATACATAAATGGCGTTAGGGTTATAATATTTTATCTTTTTTACTGCTTCAATAATTTCTTCACCTTGTTCGGCAAGGCCGATGTAACCTGATATAACGGCATCAATTGATTTTAAAACGCCAATTTTTTCGAGACTATTTACGATCCGTGTAATTTGCTGAGCCCCCAGCACAATACCATCATAATCGGGATAAACCGTATTACTCGATAGTTGTACTGTGTGGATCGGCATGACTTCAACGCCTTGTAATTGCATGGCTAATGTGGCAACTTTGTTGCCTGCATAGCCATAAACAACATTAGATTGAATTGATAAAACGGTTTTCATAAGTCGTTGCCTTTTTATTCATCATAATAGTGATAATGGCTTAAAAGATAGATGCTGATAATAGATAGCATTGCTAATCCACAATAAAATAGCGCTAATGGTAACCAATAAGTTTGGTAGGTAAAGATAATATAACCCCCGATCAATGGAATAAGGCTACCAAAAATAGCTGCGCAACCTTGATAGCTCATGGATAAGCCGGTATAGCGAATTCTAGCAGGGAAAATTCGGCTTAAATAACCCGCTATTACCCCATAGAAACCACTATAACAAAGTACATTTAATGAAATACCAATAATAAAGCTAGTTTTTGTTCCTGCTTGAATAATTGGGAATAACAAAAACACGGATGCCATCGCTAATATTGCTGAAATAATTAAAAAGCGTGTTGCTGAAAACTTTTCTGAAAAATAAGAGATAAATGGTTGCGCAATAAAGTGTACCATTGCAATCCAAAATAGTGCATCAACGATGATGTTCTTCTCAACACCTAGAGCCATTGTGGTATAACCAATCATTAGTGTATTAGAAAAAATACCACTAAATGACAGTACATTGGCGCATATGGCTAATACCAGTATTGGCGTTGCCCGTTTAAACACCTCAATAATTGGCACCGACTCTTTTTGTTTCAAGCTCGCTTGCTTTTTAGCTGATTCGATAAATACGGGTGACTCGGTTAAGGTAATTCTGGCAATAATTCCAACAATTAATAAAACAAAACTGACTAAAAATGGGATGCGCCAATAACCGCTATCTATAAGTTTATCGGTAGGCAAGCTAATGATATAAGAAAAAACCAATAATGCGAGAATATTACCTGCCGGACTCCCCCACTGAGCAAACGATGAGAAAAAGTTTTTTAAGCCTTTGGGTGCATGTTCATTAGCCATTAATACTGCGCCACCCCATTCACCACCGACAGCAATACCTTGTAAAATACGTAATCCAACTAACAGTATCGGTGCAATGATTCCTGCTTGTTGATAAGAGGGTAACAAACCAACACACGTTGTCGCAATGCCCATTAATAGCAAGGTGATAATTAGTGATTTTTTCCGCCCTAATCGATCGCCAATATGACCAAAAATTATTGCGCCTAATGGTCGAGATAAAAAACCAACTGCAAATGAGGCAAATGCCCCTAAAACTTGCACAAATTGATTATCTGAAGGAAAGAAAAGCTGACCAAAAATTAAGACTGATGCTAACGCATAGATATAAAAATCATACCATTCAATGGTAGTACCAATAAAAGCAGCAAAAGCAACTTTTTTAGCAGATGAATTGGACATAGTTAGACCTTGCTAAGTCAATGACTAATGTAAATTTGTAAAGACAGAGAAACTAACACAAAACCATTAATATCACAATTTGTTATCTGATAAGATAAGAAAAATTATGTAAAAAGATGGTTGTTCTAATTTGAATCATAATATTGTCATTTAAAGATAATTAGTGATTATTCACAGTGGATTATTTGGGTTATTTTATTAAATAAAGATCTCAATTGATTGCACAAAGCTGAAATTGAAGGCGCCTTAAAAATTAGCAAAAATATTAAAGTTCGCGCTTAATTAACGCATAGCAATGTAATTATCTAAGTTATATAAAATAAGATATAGATCACATTTCTTGAATTTTAATTTGAAATAAATATTAGTTATATATACTATCGGATCTATTAAGGCATGTTACTGATTTAATTCAGGCAGGACCAAAACAAAAACTTATCTAGAAGGTGAGTTTTTGTTTTGGTCTTTTTTTTTGGATCTTTTAGAGTGAGTGTATATATGGATTATCAACAGTTAGGAATACAAATTTTGCGGTTAGTTGGGGGAAAAGATAATGTTAATTCCTTGACTCATTGTGCAACTCGTTTACGGTTTGATCTTTTTGATAAAAATATCGTTGATTGTGATGCAATCATGAAATTGACTGGTGTTATTAGTATTGTAGATAGTGGAGGGCAGTTCCAAGTAGTGATTGGTAACGAAGTCCAACAAGTGTATCAAGCTATTAGTCAGAATTTATCTAACCAAGAACATGGCAAGGTAAGAAGCATAAAGAAAGAAGGGATACTTTCATATATTATTGGCATTATATCCACTTCATTTACGCCTGTAATTCCTGCATTAACCGGTGCGGGGATGATTAAAGCGTTATTAGCTATATGTAAATTAATGGGGGTGTTATCGCCAGATAGCCATACCTATTATTTGTTGGACATGTTGGCTGATGCGGCATTTTTCTTTATGCCTATTTTGTTAGCGTATGGTGCTGCAAGTAAATTTTCGTGTAATCCTATTTTAGCTATGACTATTGCAGGTGCAATGTTACACCCCAATTTAGGAAAATTAATGGTGTTGGGTCAAGATGTTTCTTTTATTGGTATCCCGGTTAAATTAGCCGATTATTCAGGTTCTGTATTACCTATTATTATTACCGTATGGGCAATGTCTTATATTGAGCGCTTTGCTGAAAAAGTGACTCCATCAATGATAAAATTTTTTATCAAACCAATGCTTATTCTATTGATAGCAGGGCCATTAGCATTAGTCATTATTGGTCCATTTGGCATCTTACTAAATGATTTAGTTGCACAAGGGGCGGGTTATATAAATAGTAAAGCTAGTTGGTTAATTCCAATGTTAATGGGCGGGTTACAGCCATTTTTAATTATCACTGGTACAGCTTGGGCAATGACTCCAATTGCAACAGGACAGTTAAGTCGTAATGGTTCTGAAATGATTAATGGCCCTGGTATGCTAGCCTCAAATATAGCACAAGGTGCAGCTACATTATGTGTAGCAATCAAAACTAAAAATAAAAATCTAAAACAACTTGGGTATTCTGCTGGTTTCACCGCATTATTAGGTATTACCGAACCATCATTGTATGGCGTAACCTTAAAGCTAAAACGCCCATTAATTGCTTCAATGATAGGTGGGGGAGTTGCTGGCGTTTATGCAGGGGTATCTGGATTATTACGTTATGCTTTTATATCGCCAGGATTAGCTGGTTTACCGGCATTTATAGGTGATAATCCGATGAATATTGTTCATGCTCTGGTGACATGTTGTATTGCGATAGTTGTAACATTTGTATTGACATGGTTTATGGGATTTGATGATCCAATTGATGAGGATGATTTGATTGAAACTATTGATACAGATTCAACATTATCATCAACAAATAACTCTGTTGCTGCTGATTTGAGTAATGTTATCTTAAGCAGTCCTTTAACAGGAAAAGTAATACCACTATCAGAAGTAAAAGATGATGTTTTTTCAAAAAATTTGATAGGTGATGGTATAGCCATTGAGCCTAATCAAGGTAAAGTTGTTGCACCAATTAGCGGTAAGGTTGTCAGTTTACTTGAATCAAAACATGCGATCGGTATAAAAAGTGATCAGGGTATTGAAATTTTGATCCATATAGGACTGGATACCGTTAAATTAGGTGGCCAATTTTTTACAGCTAAAGTTGAACAAGGTCAGCGGGTTAATGTTGGTGATGAGTTAATTGAATTTGATTTAGCGGCTATCAATCAAGCTGGTTATATGACAACTACCCCAATAATTATTTTATATTCAGATGAGTATTTTGTTGAAAATATTAAGAAAAATATGGTCACAATCGGTGAGGATCTGATATTAGTTAAAAAATCAAATCAAGGTGATAATCATGCTCTATAAAACATTAAAAACGTTTCCTCAAAATTTTTTATGGGGAGGATCAACATCGGCTTATCAGTTTGAAGGGGCATGGGATGAAGATGGAAAATCTCCATCAATTGTCGATATGTATTGTCATCCTGAAGATGTAGCCGATTTTAAAGTAGCAAGTGATCACTATCATCATTATAAGGACACTAACTGGAGAGACACTATGTTTAATTTAAATTACTCTAAAGCTGATTCATCAACATTCATTATCAAATCCGTCAATGGTCGCGTTCGCCAACAAGGTAAAGGCTTGAGTTTTTGGTATAACTCCGCCACAACCTCCATTGCGGCATTGCCTTTAAACGCTCAAGAAGCACCTTTTATTTTTAATTTCCAAACCTCGGACTTTCAGGGTTTACGTATTCAAGGGCAAATCTCATTTCAGGTTAAAGCGCCCGAAAAAGCCGCAGAAGTACTCAACTTTAACTTGAGCAAAAACGGCAAATCGTATGCTTCTGAAGATCCGCTCAAACTCAGTGATCGTGTTGTACGTATTGCACAAACCTTAATTCAAGCAAAGATCCAAAGTACACCACTTAGAGAAGCGTTATTACTTAGCCAATCATTAGTGACTTTAGTGATGGAACAATTAATTGAACATCCATCATTAGAGGCATTAGGTATTGCGATTTTAGATGTCTCTATAGCGGCAATCACACCATCACCAGAAACCTTAAAAGCACTAGAAGCTGAAGCGAGAGAATCCTTACTGAAAGAAGCCGACGATGCCATTTATGCTCGTCGTAAATTCTCAGTAGAACAAGAGCGCACCATTAAAGAGGCTGAATTAGAAACCGATTTATCTGTTCAACGTAAACGCCAAGAGATTGAAGAAGCACGTTTAGAAAACGAACGTACATTACTACGCGAACAAGCTGAGATTGAAAAAGAACGCCTTGAAGCCAAAGTTAATGCGGAAGCAAAACGCAAAGAACTAGTCGCATTAAGTGCTGAAAATCAGCGAACACAATCAGAAGCGGATGCTTATGCTATTGAAGCTACCATGCGTGCTTATCGTGAATTACCAGTTGAGAACCTAAAAGCAATGGCATTAGCAAAAATGGACTCACAACAATTAATGGCAATGGCATTTGAAACCTTAGCACTGAATTCAGGAAAAATCGGCGAGTTGAATATCACACCTGATTTATTTAGCCAATTTATGAAAAAAGGCAGTAAATAATGCAACGTAACGAAGATTTTCGCTTTGTGCTGGTGATGAGAAAAAGCCGCTTACAGGAATTAATTGAGCGCTTTAATACCTGGTCACAAGCCAAATTCTATTTAGAACACAACAATGTTGAGGTAAAGGATTATCTCAATGAACACAATTTATATCAAAAGCAACTCACAGAAGCTGAGTTGATTTTAAAATCATTAGGACGATTTCAACTTTTAGAAAGAGGCTTATTACCCAGCTATCAATTCTCACCTCACGATATTGTGGTGGTGATTGGTCAAGATGGGCTTGTTGCCAATACGCTGAAATACCTTAATGGACAGCCTATCATTGCCATAAATCCTGATCCATCAAGGTGGGATGGTAAATTATTACCCTTTGAAATAGGGCAATTAAAAGAGACAGTTATTAACACCATTAATAAAAAAATGCCATTTAAAACGGTCACTTTTGCACAAGCAACAACCAATGATGGTCAATCCTTATTAGCGGTTAATGACTTATTTATTGGCCCTAAAAGCCACACTTCCGCACAGTATATTTTGCAATGGAATGGCGCTGAAGAAGTGCAATCTTCATCAGGCATTATTGTATCAACAGGATTGGGATCAACGGGGTGGTTTCAATCTATTCTTGCTGGTGCGATGGCAATTACAGGAGAAGCTTCGCACCCTCTATTACAAGGCTTTAGCTGGAGTGATCGAAAGCTACAATTTAGTGTAAGAGAGCCATTTCCAAGTAGAACAACAGGTGTTGCACTGACTTTTGGCACTATTGAGCCTGACTCACCACTGCAATTAGGATCTTTGATGCCAGAGAATGGCGTAATTTTCTCTGATGGCATCGAAGATGACTATTTACAATTTAATGCAGGTTGTATTGCTCACATTGGTATCGCTGACATACAAGGGCAACTAATTAGCCAAAAAGGGCGTCAGCGAATTTAGATTTATTTAGCGCTCTTTAATACTGTTTCAAGTCCAGAGATCATCACATCAAGGACAAACAAAAATGCAGCATCACCATTATCACTATCCATAATTGCAACGGCTTGGGTTAATAATGGCGGATAGGCAACAGTATCCGTCTCTACTTTTTCACGCTCTTTTTGGCTTTCTTGATGCTCTTGAGTTTCCAGTACGGAGCCTAATGTAAAATGCGCAATAGAGCTTAATGCATACACGGCTTGAGATAGACTAAACCCAGCATCACACAAAAACTGTAGTTGCTGTTCTGATGTCTCAAATTGACTTTCAGAGGGGCGTGTTCCCGCATGAATTTTGCCACCATCACGATACATTAATAAGGCTTGGCGGAAGCTTTTCGCGTTATTTCGCAAAAAGTCCTGCCATGTTTCATTCGGCAATGGCAAAACATGATGATGGTGCTTTTGCAAAATAGTTTCTGCTAATGCATCTAACAAAGCGCGTTTATTTTTTACATGCCAATACAATGTGGGTTGTTCCACACCTATTTTTTGCGCCAGCTTACGCGTTGTTAATCCTTCAATACCAACTTCATTAAGTAAAATCAACGCATTATCAATAACTTGTTCTTTATCTAGCTTTGCCATTACCTACCTCAAAATAAAATAGCCTTGACAATCTATCACTGATAGAGATATTTTACACCCACTCTATCACTGATAGATTTTTAGGATCTCAATGAATAAATCAATTATTATTATACTGCTGATCACCGTATTAGATGCCATTGGTATCGGGCTTATCATGCCAGTACTCCCTACTCTATTAAATGAATTTGTCAGTGAAAATTCACTGGCAACCCATTACGGTGTGCTATTAGCGCTCTATGCTACCATGCAGGTTATTTTTGCTCCTATTCTAGGACGACTGTCTGATAAATACGGCAGAAAACCCATCTTGCTGTTTTCCCTTTTAGGCGCGGCACTCGACTATCTTTTAATGGCATTCTCAACCACACTTTGGATGCTCTATATTGGGCGCATCATTGCGGGGATCACAGGCGCAACAGGTGCCGTATGTGCATCAGCGATGAGTGATGTGACTCCCGCTAAAAATCGAACTCGCTATTTTGGTTTCTTAGGTGGTGCTTTTGGTGTTGGCCTTATTATCGGCCCAATGCTAGGGGGATTATTAGGTGATATCAGTGCTCATATGCCATTTATTTTTGCCGCTATTTCACACTCGATATTATTAATACTCTCTTTGCTCTTTTTCCGAGAAACACAAAAAAGAGAAGCGCTTGTTGCCAATAGGACACCTGAAAACCAAACTGCCTCAAATACAGTCACTGTTTTTTTTAAGAAAAGCCTCTACTTTTGGTTAGCAACCTATTTTATTATCCAGCTTATCGGGCAAATTCCTGCCACCATCTGGGTGCTGTTTACACAATATCGTTTTGATTGGAACACAACTTCTATCGGTATGTCTTTGGCGGTTCTGGGTGTATTACATATTTTCTTTCAGGCGATTGTCGCTGGGAAATTGGCACAAAAATGGGGCGAAAAAACCACCATTATGATCAGTATGTCTATTGATATGATGGGCTGTTTATTATTAGCGTGGATAGGCCACGTTTGGGTCATCTTACCAGCATTAATTTGCTTAGCGGCAGGAGGTATGGGGCAACCCGCATTACAAGGTTATTTATCAAAATCTGTCGATGATAATGCGCAAGGGAAATTACAAGGTACTCTGGTGAGCCTAACCAATATTACCGGGATCATTGGTCCCCTTTTATTTGCCTTTATTTATAGTTATAGCGTCGCTTATTGGGATGGTCTGTTATGGCTGATGGGGGCAATACTTTATGCTATGTTGCTTATTACCGCTTATTTTCACCAAAGAAAAACCACACCTAAAGCTGTTATTTCAACCCCTTAATACTAGAAATTATAAAGATCATAAAAGTCCTGTCCGCTCTTAATAACGTTGAAAAGAAGATGTACGGCTTTTTGCCGAATTAGGCTTAAAAGCCTATCGTTTTTCTATTGCTTGGACGCGTATTATTCCAGATGGTATTGGTGACGTTAATCAACAAGGGTTAGCTTTTTATCACAACTTAATTGATGAACTTAAACGTTATGATATTGAACCAATAGTAACTCTATATCATTTTGATTTACCCTATAAATTGGACAAACAAGGGGGATGGAGCGAACGATCAACCATTGATGCTTTTGTCCGATATACTGAAGTTCTATTCCAAAATTTTGGTGAAAAAGTTAAATATTGGCTAACAATTAATGAACAAAACACCATGATTCTTCATCCTGGTGCAATTGGTGTTCCTGAAAATGGTAAATTACCAGATAAGAAAACACTCTATCAACAAAATCACCATATGTTTATCGCTCAGGCTAAAGCTATGCAGCTATGCCACACTCTTTGTCCCAATGCTAAAATTGGGCCAGCATTAAATATTACTTCAATGTATGCTGAAACTTGCCGACCTGAAGATGCTATTGCTGCTCATAATTGGGAAACTATTCGATGTTGGAGTTTCCTCGATACCGCTATTTTGGGGCGTTATAATGCGTTATTTTTAAGTTATTTACAGGATAGAGGACTTTGCCCAACAATTTTGGCAGAGGATCTCGTTGTATTAAAAAATGCTCAACCTGATTTTATTGCCATAAATTATTATTCAACAGCAACAATTGCCGCCAGTAAAGGAAATGCTTCCGATATATCAGCCAGAGCTGGCGATCAACAAATCATGCTGGGTGAACAGGGCGTTTATCGAGCAGCGGAAAATCCTTTTGTCGACAAAACGGCTTATGGATGGGTAATTGATCCTGTTGGGTTAAGATTAACCTTAAGAAAAGTTTATGAACGTTACAATTTACCAATTCTAATTACTGAAAATGGCATTGGAGCTCCAGATAAACTTAATGCAGATAATACTGTTAACGATGATTATCGCATCGACTTTATTAGCCAACATATAACCCAAATGCAATTGGCTATCACCGATGGTGTTGAACTTATTGGTTACTGCCCATGGTCTGTTATTGATGTGGTAAGTACTCATCAAGGTTATGGTAAGCGTTATGGTTTTATCTATGTAAATCGAGGCGAGTTTGATTTGAAAGATATGAAACGTATCAAGAAAAAGAGTTATTTTTGGTATCAGAAGTTAATTAAGGCTAATGGGCAGTTGGATAAATTGACGTAACCGTTATGATAACATTTAAAGTTGATAAAATTTTAAATAACAGCCTAGTATTATCCAAAAATAGTGATAATAACGAGGTGATCCTGATGGGAAAAGGGATCGGTTTTAATGCTAAAGTTGGTGATCTGCTTGATGCTGAGCAGATTGAGAAATGTTTTGTTTTACAACAAATAACAGGTATTCAAGGTTATCTTAACTTAATTGAATCATTACCTGATGATTACATCGAGTTAACGAGATTTTTGTTAGACTATGCGAGCAAAACATTACAAACTACCTTTAGAGAAACGCTATTTTTTACCTTATTAGATCACCTCAATTATGCTATTGAAAGATATTATTCAGGAGTGGTTATTCAAAATCGCTTGTTATACGAAGTGAAAAGCTTTTATCCTAAAGAGTTTGAAGTTGCAAAGTACGGCATAACCTATATAAACCAACGTCTTAATATTAGTTTACCTGAGGAGGAAGCCGGTAACATAGCCTTTCATTTAGTTAACGGCCAATCACATCAACAAACTATGCAGCACACGTTATTGTCCGTTAAAATGTTGAAGGATATATTCAATATTATTCAATTTAATTTTGCAATTCGAATAGATAAACAATCGTTACATTATTCACGCTTTTTAACTCATATGCAGTTTTTTATTCAGCGTATTTTTGAGCAGAAGCAGCTACAATCTGATAATGATTTTGTTTTTCAACAGGTGATTAGGCAATATCCAGATGAGTTTAAATGTGCAAATATCATTAAAAAATATTTAATTAATCAGCTCAATATCACGATTTCAAATGAAGAAATTCTCTATTTAATACTACATATCATTCGTATTGTACATTAAATCAAGCAAACAAAAGTCAGCACTGATGTTTATATCGATAATTAATACCAAAATAGAAGATTATTGCTAATAATCGTTGTGTAACTTTATCATTTGCTTTTAATATTCGATGGTTAATTGTTCATTTGGATCTTTTCAATATTCTGCAAATATGAAACAATCGGTAAATCAGCTTCAGCCCAATCAAGATTATTTAGTTCATTAATATCTAGCCAACAAATTTTATTATGTTCTAAACATATTGGATCATTATCAATTAGCTGACAAAGAAAATTTGTTGGAAGGTAGCTTTAAAAATGTTTTTCAATACTATCAAAGGATAAATAGCTATATACCTTTCGAATAATAATTAAAGAAGTTTTTTAAACAGTTTAAACTGGCTACCAATAGGATAACGTTTTAACTTGATTAAATTTACAGATAGAATGGTGTTAATATGATTGATTTATCGGCGGTTATTTTTTTAATACAGCAGTACTTTTAATGTGAATTGCTGGTCTTTTGGTTTAGATTGTTTGTTTAGTGTCATTGTTAATAGTCAGATTTAGTTAGTAGCTAATGTTATTAATCTGTTGGTTACCTAATGTGTATAGGGTCTATTTAATTTTATTTTTACGGATAATTATGATAAATAAACCCTTTATTATGGTTGTTCTTTGGTTGCTTTATAGTACGGTAAAATTTAAGTCATTATCATGACATGTTCATTTCACTTATGTGATTTGGTCTTGGCAAACTCTATTGATATTTGGGTTGGTAAAAATATCAAATTCATCATAACTGGTTGATGAGAATTCACTTACTACAGCACCATCAGGTCCAGCTTTAAACCAATGTTTAATATTGGGGTCGATGGTATATTGCTCACCGGGGAGTAATTCAATCTCTTGGCGAGCAGTATAGTATTGTTGATTACCACCCTGTGGTAAAGTACAAGATATACTGCCCTTATTTTCACCTTCAACATATAAATATACTTTACCCCATCGACAACGAAATGTTTCTTGTTTTCCTCTGCTGTTGTTGATGTCGGGATGTCGATGTTCAGGGCAGGTTTGGTTAGGTAGTAATACCATTTCTTTGGCACAATATCGGTCAGTATTAATATAAATAATTAAATTTAAACCTTCATTTTCAATATTATTTAAACCGAAATCAGCAAACTCAATATTATTTAACTCTTGTTCAGTTAGAATAAGTTGAGATTTTTTATATAACTCTTTGACATTATTCTTATAATTTTCACTAACTAACATAATACACCTCATATAACTAAAACTAAGTCTATATTTAGTATTTGGATGGCTATGGTTTAATCGATAATGACTTCCATAACCATCCAATTTTTATAGATTTAGCTGATTTTGATTGAATCTAAGTCAATATCTTTCTCGTCATCAATAGTGAGTTCATTGTTATCATCTAGATTGACTCGTTTTTTCAGTACAAATAATATAATTGCGGTAGCAAGTGAGCCAGCCATTAAGGCAATAAACCATTGGATAGGATTGACCATTGTCACCATTGCAAATAGCCCACCAGCAGGTGCTGGTGTAGCACTACCACACGCCATACTAATTGCACCACCAACAGCACCACCGACACCAGTTGCTACTAAACATCTGAGTAAGTCATTAAAGATAATCGGATAACAACCTTCTGTGATTTGGCAGACCCCCATTGGAAATGCTGCTTTTAATGTTTCAACTTCATTGTTGGTATAAATATTTTTAGAAAATATTTTTTGCATAAAGTAAGCGATTGTCATTCCAAAAGGCGTTACCATTGAGGCTAAAATCATAACTGCCATTGGTTCATAACCATTTGGACCTAATGAAAGTAAAAACATGACCACGGTTTTATTGATTGGGCCACCATAATCAATTCCTGAAAGAACACCAATAATTAATCCATATACAATTTTTTCACTCGTATTAAGATTTTTTAAGTAGTCCATAAGTAATTCAGTGAATGCAGCAATTGGGGTGCCGACAACGTAGTACATTATGAGACCCATGGCAAACGCCGATAATAAAGGAATAATTAAAACCGGTCTTAGCCCTTCCGCCCAATGTGGTACTTTAATTTTTTCTCTGAGAAGTAAAGCAATATAACCAGCAATATAGCCACCGATAAAACCACCGATAAAGCCTGCGCCGATATTAATCGCAATTAGTCCAGTCAAAAAACCGGGAGCAATACCTGGTTTATCAGCGATTGAATAAGATATACCCGTAGATATCACCACCGGTAACATTCCAAGAACCAGAACCCCCATAGTTGAAAGCGCATCAACTAATCGGAAATCATCATGGAAACTATTCATTACTTGCCCACCAAATAAACTACCTATAGCGAGACAAAAACCAGCACTGACAACAATGGGTATTAAATATGATATAGCTGTTAGAGCATGACGCTTTAACTCTATTAATTTGAACATCTTCATGTGCAACCTCACCTGTAAGATTATTGAGAAATAGCTTCTTCGATCTTCTTAATTAATTTATTGGGGGACTTTATGGCAATTTCTGTGGGGACCTCAATGATTTTTTTGTTGGCAAATCGTTCTCTTCCAGATACTTTTACATCAATAGCTAATATAACAATATCAGCACTTTCAATTAACTCATCGGGAATTTCATCTTGTACACCTATCGTACCTTGAGTTTCAATATGTATGTTATGCCCAGCATTTTTGGCGGCAGTGATTAATTTTTCCTTTGCAATATAAGTATGTGCAATTCCTGCGGTACAGGCAGCGATTCCAATAATATTCATAGCCTTTGTCCTATTTTTATTACAATTCCTTGTTGATAAATTTGTTATTAGCAACTAGTGAAAATTTGTTTAATTTCCTGACTATCATTTGCTTCTAACAATCTATCAATAACATCATCATTACCAAGCTTACCGGCTAGTTGTGCTAACAACATGAGATGTTCATTAGCACCGTCATTATTAGCGCTGACCGAAAATAAAAATATTAATTTAACTCCTTTATCATCAAGAGTTTCCCATTCAATTTCTTGGTTGAATTTCCCGATAGCAATACCATTTCGTAGTACGCTATCGCTTTGACCATGAGGAATGGCAATATAATTACCTATACCTGTTGCTCCCAATGATTCTCTATAATAGATATCTTCCAGAAATGAATTAATATCATTAATATAGCCAGCATTAAGTAGTTTCTCTGATAAAATCAGTAATGCTTCATTTTTATTTTTTGCATCAATATTTGTGGCAATGACTTGTTCATCTAAAATTTTATTTAATGACATAAACTCTTCCTCTTATTAAATGTAATTATCCTTTGCTTATTGCCGGTCGATAATTAACCGGCTTTTAGCTTACATTTATTAATATGAACAAGCATTTAGCTATTTGTTCTTATGTAGTCTTAAAACTTATCGATAATATAATGATGCTTTATTATCTGCTTTAAATAATTTAATTTTTTGCTCTGCTACTTTTTGCGTTTCTAGCATGCAAGGTGGGAATAAAACATTAGGCTCTCTAATCTCGTTATTGCCTCCATTTAACATCTCGCGTAATTTATTAGCAAAACAGATTTTTATATCACTAGAGATGTTTATTTTGGCAATTCCTAAATCTAGCGAAGCAGCAAGTTCATCATCAGCATTACTAGAACCACCATGAAGTACTAATGGAATTGAGACCAGTTTATAAATTTCTTCTAGAATATCTAAACGTAATTTAGGAACTAAGTGTTTTGGATAAATACCATGTGATGTACCAATGGCTACAGCAAGAGAATCAATTTTTGTTTCTTCAACAAATTCCTTGGCTTTTAGTGGATCAGTGTAAATAATTTCACTTGCTCCCCCTTCAACAGTCGATCCAGTATCGCCAATGGTGCCTAACTCTGCTTCTACTGAAACACCAACGCTATGAGCTAATTTTACGACTTCTTTTGTAATTCTAATATTTTCATCAAATGGCTGATGTGAACTGTCAATCATTACTGAGGTAAAGCCTAATTGAATGGCATGTGCAACTTGTTGCATGTTTGCACCATGATCTAAGTGAATACAAACAGGAATTTTACTGTGGTTACATTCATAAATAACTTGACTGATAAAACTGTCTTTTAAGAAAGAAAGCTCATCAGGGTGAATTGCCATTATAAATGGTGCGTTTAAACGTTCTGCAGTTTCCATTACGGCAGTCAGTAATTGTCCGCTACCAGCATTGAACGCAGGGACGGAAAATTTATTTTTTCTTGCTATATCTAGCATTTCTTTACCAGTGATTAACATGAGCTGCTCCTTAAATTTGCTATTATTAATACTTTCCTTTACTTTCTTTTGTTTTATTATTTTATCTTTTCTTATTTGTGTCAATTACTTTTTTATTTTTTGTTTTCTTTTTTTATTTTATTTTATTTTGTTTTTTGTGTATTATGCAGATATATCAAAATATAAGGTGGCTAATTATGTTTGCTGAAGAAAGACAACAGATTATTTTAAAGAAGGTAATAGAAAATAAATCGATTACTGTTAAAGAGTTAGCAACGTTGTTAGATGTATCAATGCCTACGGTGCGTAGTGATATTGATATAATTTGTGCAAATTATCCAGATATAGAGCGGACTCATGGTGGAATTGTATTATCGAATAAATTTATACATCAAACCCCATATGAAGAAAGAAAAGCACTTAATTTAAAGGAAAAACAGAGTATTGCTAGTTTGGCTATAACTCTAATTAAACACAAAGATACAATACTGATTGATTCTAGTTCGACTAGTAATGAAATTGCGAATAAATTAGTTAATATTGATATGAAAATTACTGTCATTACTACGGGTATCAATATTGCGATCAAGCTAAAAGAAAATCCAAATTTAACGGTTATTATCATTGGCGGTGTTTTAAAACCAAAATCAAATACCATACAAAACTCTTTTGATGATAGCGTGATTAATGCTTTCAATATTGATAAATTTTTCTTTTCAGCTTCAGGTGTTTCATTAAAAAATGGTTTCTCTGACTATAATTACAATGAAGTTGTCGACAAAAAAAGGTTTTTAGCTAAATGCCAACAATCTATTGCGCTAATTGATTCAAGTAAATTCAATATTGATTCAAAATCCAGTTTTGCACAATTAAAGGACGTGGATTATTTAATAACAACTCAAGCTGTCGATAAAATGGATATTGAACGATATAAGAGGTCGGTAAAAATTCTAATCGCTTAACAATAAAGGGACTTGTACATGACTTGGTTTAAAAATATGACGGCTAAAGAGCTGTTACAGTATGTTGGTGATATAAAACAAATTGCTGGGGCAACGAGTTCCATTTTAAATGATGGTCCTGGTTTTAATTCTCGTATTTGTGAGGTTAATACTGCAGCAGGGTTAAGTTTTACTGTATTACCTGATCGAGGAATGGATATTTCAGCATGCCGTTATAAAGGCATACCCATTGCCCCAATATCAAAAGTAGGGATCAGAAATCCAGAGAGCGTTAATAATAGTGGATATGAGTTTTTAAAAAATTTTCATTGTGGTTTATTAACTACTTGTGGATTAACGCATATTGGTCCGCCATCGACTGTTAATGGTTTACATGGCCCATTTTCTAATTTACGTGCCGAAAATTTTTCTATTGATGAATTTTGGGATGGTGATGATTACATTATTCAGTTGAAAGCTAAAATACGTCAAGCAGTGTTTTTTTCTGAAAATATTCAATTGCAAAGAACAATTACTACTTCATTAAAATCTTCATCTTTTACTATCACTGATAAAATTACTAACCAAGCGTTTAAAAATGAAAAAATTCAACTTTTATATCATATTAACTTTGGTTATCCACTATTATCACCAGATACAAAAATAAAGTTACCTACGGTAACCACTTTGCCGCGAGATGAGGTTGCCCAAAATGGGTTGGAGCATTTACTTGATGTATTACCGCCTCAAGCTATTTTTGATGAGCAAGTCTATTTTCATCGGCCGAAACCAGAAAAAGAATGCCGTTTTAGGGTTGAAAATAAAGCTATTGGTATTGCAGTGGATTGTCAATTTGATTCTACCGAGCTCCCTTATTTGACTCAGTGGAATCAATTTGGTCAAAATGAATATGTGCTTGGTATTGAACCTGGCTTAGGTTGGCCAATGGATAAGCAGAATGGTGGATTGATCTTAGCACCATTAGAGAGCTTTACGACATTGCTGCATTTTAACTTACGCAATATATAACAAACAGATATACATACTATTATGTATTTTAATCATTATTAGGATGAAAAATTTACATTTTATTCTGGTTATTACATAACTCTAATTAAATGTAATGAATAATATTTAATGGAGATAAATAATGAAACGATATGGTAGTGTTGAGGCGGGAGGAACAAAGTTTATTTGTGCGGTGGGCAATGAAAATAATGAAATAATTATTAGCGAGACTATTGCAACCACAACTTATGAAGAGACGATAAAAAAGGTCATTCTGTTTTTTAAACAAAATAGTGTTGATGCTTTAGCAATAGGCAGTTTTGGGCCGGTAGATCTTGATATTTCTAGTGATCAGTATGGATGCATACTGAATACTCCAAAACAAGGTTGGACTAATGTAAATATTGTTTCACCAATACAGAAAGAGCTCAATATACCTATCTTTTTCACAACGGATGTTAACTCAAGTGCTTATGGTGAAATGTATTTAAACTCATGTAATAATTTAGTTTATTACACAATTGGTACTGGAATTGGTGGAAGCGCTATTCAAAATGGCGTATTTATAGGCGGTGTAGGTCATCCAGAAATGGGACATCAATTAATAAAAAAACATTCGTTAGATGTCAATTTTAAAGGTGTTTGTCCACTACATGGTGATTGTTTAGAAGGGCTGGCATCTGGACCAAGTATTGAAGCAAGAACGGGCAAAAAAGGTCAAGAATTAGATGCTAATTCAGATGTTTGGGATATCCAAGCATACTATATTGCGCAAGCTATTTTAAATGCGACCTTAGTAATTAGACCTGAGTTAGTCATTGTTGGTGGTGGAGTGATGAGCCAAAATCATATGTTAGAACGAATAAAAACGTATTTTAAAAGATTATTAAATAATTATGTCACCATTGAAAATATTGATAAATATATAAAAACACCATCAGTTGAAAATAATGGCAGTGCAACAGTCGGTAACTTTTTACTCGCCAAAAACTTATTAATTAAAAATTAATTTATTGGCATTATACAATGAGGTTGTTGTATCTATTGAACTTGATATAGGAACCTCTGAATTAAAAATACACTTAATCATATTTGATTAAAATAGGCGAATACCAAATTGACCTAAATAATCCACCTCATATTTGCCGTAGTAACATCAATCAATTATCTGTCCACTTTTGAGTGAAGAGCTTTTTTAAGATAATCTCTGTTGAGCTTTATTGGATAATGAAATAAGGTGCAAGATTTACTAGAAAAGGCTTTAAGCATAATATTTTAGTAAATTACAAATTACGCTGTAAAAAATATTCAGGAGTGTATACCGTTTTATTTTATATTAATATCTGTATTTAGCTTTAAGTGCCGATAAGTTTATAAAAAATTTAAGTTGTCATATTTTGTAGAGAGAGCTCCATGACAACTTTATTTGATAAGATGACCTTGGAAGAAAAAGTAAATTATTTCAATCTGACCATTATATATAATCAGTCAAATCGGGTCTATGTTATTACAAAATTCAAAAGATTAAGGTTTAGGATGGAAATCATCAATTTGCTCTTTCCATTCGTTGTAATCCCAAACAATAATTTTGGTTTTTAACTTAGCTAACTCATTTTGTGCAGCTTGTTTTTGTTCTGGGGTAAGAATTTTTTCTAGACGAGTTTGAATTTCCTTATTATATTGCCAAACTGGAGGAAGTTGATAATAATGCCATGCTGAATTATTACCGATCTCAATGATTGTTTGTTTTGCATAATCACTTAATAGTGTCCATGCATAGGCTTTTACGAGATCTTGCTCACGCCCTAAACCATATAAATAGGCTTCAGTGACCCTTAATATGCCAATAATTGAGCTGTGCTCAGCCATTATTTCGGTATAATCAATATTAAATTTTACTTTAACATTCCCATCTTTTGAGATATATCCTTCTTTAAATTCCTAACATTGATTGATTCTATATCATAGCCTAAAGCTACATTTCCTCTATCCATTACTTTTTGTTTTATATATATTAAAAATACCAATTTCGTGTTAATTTTAAGTATATCAATAAAAAATTCTAGTATTCTCACAATTACGCTTTATTTGTTTTTTTAGATATCACTATGTTATGTTCTTGTTGGCAATAGATCTGCCTCGCGTAAACGAATATCTAAACGATTTATAATTTTAATATCCTCTATATTGTCGCGATTCGGGATATGATCGAGTGAAATAATAACCGTCCCCACTTGTTTATCATCCCGATTAATTGGGATCATTCTATGAGCTTCAGGATAATCATCAGCATTTAATGGGCTTGGAATATAAACAATCATTGATGTACCAATACGTTGAGGAAATAGTGCATTTTGTATGGGAAAAGTATCCTTCAGATCAATTTCAATATAGCAATCACTAAATACTTTTGCTAATTCTGTAAAAAATTGAGTAATTTTATTATAAACTCCTGCTTTTTTGTGGGTAAATAAAAATTTAATTTCTGATTCGAGAAATGGGCTATTTCCATATCTTGAGGCTAAGTAAAATAATAGTTGTCTTTCGATCGCTGGATCTTTATCAATGTCTATAAAAGAGAGTATCAGATCCCCATCTTGTCCTACTCTTTTAAATCCGAATGTTAGCTTTTTCAAAACTAACTCAGTCAAACCCTCTTTATTGTAGGCCAATAATTTAGGATCAGCTTTGATTGAATTACCAAAATAATACCAGTTAGCATCGGAATTAAAGTTATTTTGATAAATTTTAAATGCTTCATCCAGCTGATTTCGTATTTCTGGAATATTATTTTCCAATGCTTTTGGGAAAAAAATTTTAATATCGTATCTCATATTATCTAATTGTATTTTTGCTGGCATAATTAAGTCTCTATCTTGCTTAAATAAATGATGAAAAAATAAAAAATAACTACCAATCGCCATAATAATGCTGATTACCAATAATATTTTGAACTTTGATTGTTTCACTTTATTATTCATTCTCAATTCCATTCACTTAAATATGCGATAGCCTAATTGGCCATAATTTGCTAGCTTTAAGTTTATTTACTAGCATAATT
>NZ_NASN01000038.1:0-24248 GCF_002142015.1 Gilliamella sp. A7 | reverse complement strand
CATTGATGCTTGTTTATCTAATAACTGATTATTTTTAGGGTGATATAATTTAGGGTATATTTTTGTTCCTTTTAAATACATATATCCTTCACATGAATTAATTAAATTTTCTCCCTGCAATTTTCTTTTATAATTTTCAATAGCTAATTTGTTACCGCCAATAAGAGGAAAATCCCAACATTCATTATTTAAATTTATTAGCAATCCTGTATAACCAATCAATCTCAGCCGATTTGTGATATCTCCATCAACTTGAACACTATCAATAAATCTATCCGTTCCCTCAGGTTCATAAATTAGCATTCCTGCTAAATTCGCTATTGGCTTTTGTATTTCACAAAAGATAGCTTTTACATAAGAATGTGTTGGCTTAACACTCAATTTTAGTTTTTTATTGATTATTAAATCTAAAATATCAGATACATCTATTTCATCATCTTTCAATTCTAAAGATAACCTTTTTGCAGCCTCATTTAATGATAAATACTCTTTTAATTTATATAACTTACTCATTTGTTCCACTTAAACCATAGCCCTAATGAAGAAGTTACATCAGTCCGTTAGGGTTACGAACTTTCGGGAGCTACCCTAGACGTAACTAATTTAATTAGTTAAACATTATTGAGCATTATTATATCATTACTGTATAAAAAAACATTAACCTAAATCCCACTAAATGGTGGTATTTAGCTAGCCAAAGGAAAGGCTCTTATTTAGAAATCAGCACGGATTTGAAATCCGACCTAATGACATGTTTTAATGTTATATATGTTATTACTTTCTTTTAATAACACTTAAAAAAATATATATAAATCAATTATATTATGTTATTAGTGTTGTTAGTGTTATTAAAATATATATATAAAGTATTTATTAAATAATAGGTAATAAAAAACCAGTCTAATTGACTGGCTTAAATCTGGTTCTATGGCAGAATTAAATAAAATCAAAGGGCGCAAAATTGCGCTGGTTATTTTGCTGACAGTGATACATTTCCTTGGCTTGCCTGTTCTACAAAGTCACCCCACCATTGCATCATGTCACGGCGTTTATCTAAATAGGTTGCTCTATTGTAAATTGCTCTTACTGCATTCCTATCGACGTGAGCAAGCGAGACTTCAATTAAATCATAATCAAAGCCATATTCATTTAATGCTGTAGATGCTAATGACCTAAAGCCATGAGCAACTAACTCACCTTTAAAGCCCATTCGTTTTAATGCTGTATTGACTGTTTCTTTATTCATATGTTTATTGAACGGTGCTTTGAATGTTGGGAAAACATATTCACCATGACCGCTAATAGGCTTCATAATCTCAATTATTCTTATCGCCTGTTTATTTAGTGGGATAGTATGATCTCTTCTCATTTTCATTTTGTCTGCTGGTATCGTCCATAATTCATTTTTTAGGTCTATTTCGCTCCATAATGCAGATACTGCCTCAATTGGTCTTGTTATGGTAAGTAGTTGCCACTCAATTAAGCATCTTGTTTGTAATTCAATACTAGCCAAAGAAATAGCTTTCATTATTCTTGGTAACTCTGAAGGTGGTAAAGAAGGCATATTTTGCTTATGGGCAACTTTAAACACAGTTCCTATTTTACCAGTTGGATTATATTCAATCAGATCATTGTTAACAGCATAAGTCATTACTCTATTAATTCGTTGTGATATCCTCTTAACTGTATCTAGTTTACCGGCACATTCAAGAGGTTTTAAAGCTTCAATAAAATCTTTTGCTTTTAGCTGTGAGATGGGTATATCGCCAAGGCTAGGATAAATATAATTAACAAATGAATTTTTTATCCGCCTAATTGTTCCACTAGTGATATCTCTTGAGTTCTGTTGCTCAAGCCATCTTTCAGCCACTTTATAAAATGTATTATCTTTCTCTTTTTTTGATTGGTTTTGTATAGATTGTTTATGCTGTTGTGGATCTACTCCTTGAGATACTAAAGAACGATATTCATCTCTTTTTTGTCTTGCGTTAAATAATGTGATTTCTGGGTAACTTCCAAAGCTAACTAATGTGCGTTTTTTTGAATCAGGACTAATATAATTAAATCGCCAAATTTTAGAGCCATTAGACTTAATTAATAAATATAAACCATTGCCATCGGATAAAGTAAAATCCTTTTCCCTTGGCTTGGCTGACTTTATTTGAGTATCATTTAGAGGTTTTATAATTTTGACCATGTTATACGAATTTAAGTTATATTTGAGCGTATAACATAATATATAACATAAAATTTTGAATTTCGCTAAATCTACTTGAACTTAGTTAAACGGTAAATTAGCTAAAAAGCTTGTTAGATAAAGGTTTTTTGAACGTTATTGAATTTTGATGAATTAAGGGATGGTGGGTTGTGAGGGGATCGAACCCGCGACCAATTGATTAAGAGTCAACTGCTCTACCGACTGAGCTAACAACCCACTAAAGGAATAAAAGCTATTGTATAGAAGTTTAGGTTTTAATGCAAATACTCTAAAATAAATACAGCCTAACCGACTAATTTAAAAAAATAAATTAATTTTGCATTACATAGTTAAATGCAAACCTACAATACCAACCACAATTATAGTAAGACCGAATATTCGACTAAAATTTTTCGGCTCCTTAAAAATAAACATATTAGCCAATACTGCACCTGAAGTACCTAGTCCCACCCATACTGGATACACTATACTTAAATCCAGATACTTTAATGAAAAATAAAATAATGAAAACGAAACAAAAAAACCTCCCCAATATAGCATTAAGCGAAACAAGCTTTTTTGCTGAGAATAAAGTTTAAGACCTATAGCACCAATAACTTCAAATATTGCAGCAGTTAAAATAAATAACCATCCCATATGATATATCCAGATTTTAGTTAATTAGCTATCAGCTCGTTTAAGTTGCACAACACCAATAATAATTAATGCAACAAAAAATATTTCAATAAGTTTGATTTCTTTACCAAACAAGACCATATCTATAACTAATGAACCAATTGCCCCTACACCAGAAAAAATCGCATACACTGTACCAGTTGGAATAGTCTTACATGCACTAGTTAAGAAGGTAAAATCAACAACAATTATCAATATGACAATAACCCAATGCCACCACTGACTTGCGGTAGTGAAACCAAATACCCAACACAATTCAAAAAAGCAGGTGAGAACAACAAATGCCCACTCTTTATTCCTGCTATTCATAACAACCTCGTTAATTAATTATTTTCAATTTTTATTGCTTAGTATTGTTTTTTCATTAATGTGCTCAATGAAATAAATGATGGTTCGCAAACAAGAACGTTTGCCACCTAAAGATTATGATGTTTATGCAGAAAAACAATTCAACCTTATATAAATTGCAAGATAACTATTGAAATATTTTTACAATATTTCGTTACCATTTTTATCCTATGTAAATAATTCTATAACGAAGGATAAAAAATGGCAAGCCTATAATTATTGATAATTCTATGCTTTTAAATAACTTTCTTATTAATCATAAGATATTTTAAAACCTTTATTTAGCTGTTTTGTTATTATTAAGAAACCTATCAAAAACTGTAATTGCATTTTTCGATTTTAATTTAGGTAGTTTGCGTGTAACCCAATTATCAAGGCAGGTTGGAAATATTTTATAAAATATTTTGAGGAAAGGGGTTTTTTTAAAATAAAATCAATATAGAATACAAAACTTGGCACTTTATTTAACTTTGAGAATCAAAGCAAATAAGGTCCATTGGATAAACTTATTTAATACTGCGATTAAAGTATAAGTCAAATAAATCAAAAGGAATTGACAATGTCAAAAAAATCGGACAATGAATTTAAAGTCGGCATAAAGGCTTATGTGTCACTTATTGTGGCCATACTGTTCTTTTCCGGACTATTTTATAACGTTGATGGAAAAGCTTGGTTAGGCGCATTTGATTTTACCAGTTTAAGTGGTAAGTTTGGCACCATGCTCCATCCAGAGAAAAATACCTTCGTTGGTGAGGGTGGAATTAGCGCCAGAGCCGGTTTTATTTTCGCTCTTTCATTAATTCCAACAGTAATGCTTGCATTAGGGGTCTTAGAAATCTTTACCCACTATGGTACGATCCGTGCGGCTCATAAATTATTAACTCCGCTACTTAAACCTATCTTAGGCGTTCCAGGTAAAACTGGCTTGGCATTAATTACGGATTTACAAAGTACTGATGCAGGTGCAGTATTAACCAAAGAATTATATGATGAAAAACAAATCACTAAAAAAGATCTCGTCATTATTAGTGCATGGCAATATTCCGGTGCAGGGTTAATAAATAACTATTTTTCGATTGGTTCAGCGCTTTTTGCGTCAATGTCTGTTGCAATATTTACGCCACTCGTCATTATGATTGTATTGAAATTTGTCGGTGCAATTTTAGTCCGCCTTGTTTTAAATTCAGTTTATAAAAAGGATTTTATCAATGAGTAATTCAAGCAATCAAAAACAGACTAACAATCCATTAGACATTTTTGTCATTGGTGCGCGTAAAGGCTTTAATATTGCCATTAACAATCTAATGCCTAACATCATTATGGCATTTGTCATTACCGAAATCTTAAAAAGACTCGGTCTAATGCAATTAATTGGTGAAGTATTTGCCCCAGTCATGGGACTATTTGGATTACCAGGTGAAGCAATTACCGTTTTATTGACAGCGTGGTTATCAGCTTCCGCTGGGACTGGTGTTGCAGTAAATTTAATTAATGGTGGCATTCTTAGCGGTATGGATATCACTATTATAGCACCTGCTATCTTCTTAATGGGCTCACAATTACAATATATGGGACGTCTACTTGGTGTTGCTGATGTGCCCAAAAAATATTGGCCACTATTAATGATTAATAGTATTGTTAATGCGTTGATAGCTATGATCATTATGCGATTCATTGTGTGATAAAGGAGATATCTATGTCGAATGTACTCGAGCACTATCATTACTTGCACCAAATTCCTGAGCTAGGATTTGAAGAAGTTAAAACATCAAACTATATAGCAAGTAAACTAGAAGAAGCTGGCTATAAAGTAACCCGTAATATAAATAATACTACCGGTATTGTTGCAGAATATGATAGTGGTAAATCAGGTCCTGTACTGGCATTACGTGCAGATATGGATGCCTTAGGACACATTATTGATGGCCAACATTGTGCCAGACACACTTGTGGTCACGATGGCCATTCATCAATGTTATTGACCGCAGCACAAGAGCTTATTAAAGAAGGAAATATCAAAAAAGGCAAACTAAAATTGATCTTTCAACCAGCTGAAGAGTTAGGTTCTGGTGCATTGGCTATGATTGAAGGCGGTGCAATTGATGATGTTGATATGATCATCGGTTTACATGTTCGCCCTAAAGATGAATGCCCTAAAGGCTTTGCATCAGCCGCTATGTTCTATTCCGCTTCAACCACAGTTGAAGTAAATATTCATGGTATTCCTGCTCATGGGGCAAGACCTCATTTAGGCGTTAACGCTTTAGATGCGGCAACTATGGCTATTCAAGCAGTAAATACCATTCATCTTGCTCCTAGTTTAACATATAGCGTTAAAGCAACACGTTGTATATGTGATGCAGGTGTAACAAATGCTATTCCATCAGAGGCTTATGTTTGTTGGGATTTACGAGCACCAACCAACCCAGCTATGGATGAATTAAAAGCCAAAACACTCAAAGCGATTGAATTAAGTGTAGCATCCATTGGTGCTAAAGCTGATATCAAAGTATCCAAAGAAATTCCAGCAGCCGAAATAGACGATGAAGTAACTAAAATCATTGCTGAATCTATTACCGATGTACTCGGAAAAGAGGGATTAAAAGATCCTATTTTCACACCTGGTGGCGAAGATTTCTTCAATTATCCACGTGAAAGAGATGTAAAATCTGGTTTTTGGGGCTTAGGTGTCGATTTAACACCAGGTTTACATCATCCTGATATGACTTTTGATACATCAGCATTAGAAAATGGTGTAAAAATTACTAAAACTTGTGCTTTGAAGGTTTTAGGTTAAGCGAATAAATCCGCCGATTACTTCGGCGGTTCCTTGTAAATAATACTTTAAAATGAGATGTTAGTATTAATAAATAGCGTTCTACCTGGTTCATTATAAGTTGCGGCACCAGCTCCAATAACAGTTATATCACCATTTCGTGATTTTCTTACTGTTGAAGAATTACCTTCTCTAAATAAACGTTTATCAAACAAATTATCAACACCAGCAGTGAATGTAAAATGCTTGTTAAATTGATATTGCCCACTTAAATTTAATAGAGCATAAGGACTAAGTTGATTAGTTGAACTATCAGTCAGTTTATCACCAAAATAATCATATTTTCTCGGTCGTTGTTTGCCATACCAAGTAACAGAGGATAACAATGAAAATTTGTCAGTTGCTTGCCAATCTATTGAAGAATTTAAGGTGTATTTTGGAATGATTGACAAATAATCACCCGTTTTTTTATTTTTTGATTGCAACATCCAAGTTAAATTATTACGAAAATTAACTGTTGATGTAACAGGAATAGTTAAACTACCTTCTAATCCTTCAACCACCGATTTAGGCACATTTTGCCACTGAAAAATATTGGAATTTATAAAGCTATTTTTTCCTCCTTTCGCACTCCCAACCGGCTTTGATCCTGAATCAATCTTATCATGATAATCATTACGAAAATAAGTTACACCTGCGATTAATCCTTCATTGTTATGAAATTCTAAACCAATTTCTTTATTTACACTTGTTTCCGCTTTTAAGTTTTTGTTACCTATTAAGTAGCAACTACCGCCCGCTCCATAACAGCCTTGTCCACGGCTATAAAGCAGATAATTAGGGTTAGTTTGATATAAATTAGGCGCTTTATACGCTCTAGCAATACCCAGTTTCAAACTAAAATAGTCACCCATTTCCTGAAATAAGTTCAAACCAGGACTCCAGTTACTACCTGATTGACTTTGATGATTATAGCGTAGTGTTGGCGTCAACATAGTAGTTTGAGTGAGTTCGATATTATCCTCAACAAAAACCCCCCAAAGATTAGCTGAGGCATTTTCACTACGAGCTATATCTTTAATCCAAGGTATACTGCCACCTTCTGTAACTGTTTGTGTATTTGAAGTTGGATCTTTCATCTTTTGATGATTATATTCACCACCAATAGTCATTGTTTGTGGTGCCACGATGGTTAACGGAAAACTAGTTTCATTATGTAAGGTAAAATTATTGTATTTGATCGTTGAAAAACTATCATCTTTAAAACGGCCTTCAGTGCCACCAGCTAAACCTTCATTCAAGCGAGTATTCCGTGTTTTTTCAAGTTGGATATAAGACATGGTATTTACGCCATTGTCCCAATAACCACGATGAGTAACCGAGTAATTCTGACGATTCATTCTATTAGTTTCGTCGTTATAAAATCGACTAACCAATTTATCAGGATTATTATTTTGAGTGTCTCCAGCGTAAATATTACCTTGACGACTAACACTTGTCTCAAATTCAAGTGATTGTTTATCAGAGATATCCCAACGAAGTATGCCATTTATATCTTTATTACGCACACCTTCACGCCCTGCACTAACCGAACTTGGATTAATTTGATGCTTTTTATTGATATCCCAATCATCAGCTTCGGTTTTATTGAGATTACCATATAAACGCATACTTAGATTATCCGTTAATCCACCTGTTAATAAGATATTTGTTCTTTGGGTTGCCCCTTCTTTACTATGTGAAGGTAGATTTAAATAGCTATTCCATGAAATATGCCACTCTTTGGTTGGCTGCTTAGTAATAATATTCACTACACCACCGGCAGCACCATCACCATAACGAGCGGCGGCTGGACCACGAAGGACATCAATTCTTTCGATAATATCAGCAGGTACCCAATTGGTATCCCCTCGAGTATCCCGCTCACCTCGCCAACCATAGCGAACTGACATACGGCTTTTTACTGGTCGACCATCAACTAAAATTAATGTGTTTTCTGGTCCCATACCTCGAATATCAATTTGTCGGTTATTACCCCGTTGGCCACTGGTTGAGTTACCTGTTAAACTGACACCAGGCATAGTTCGAATGATTTCTGAAATATCATTTTTGGGTGGCATTTTAGTTAAATCTTTTTGCGTAATCACAGAAACACCCAATGCTTGTTTGGTCTGTTCAGCTGCTGTTACAACCATAACCTCATCTGAATCGTTGTCGTTATTAATTGATGAATGAGCATTATCTGCAGATGCATTGTGACAAGCCAAACCGATAAGTGCTGCTAACAAACAAGTCGATTTATATTTTGTATTCATATATTATTCCTGACAAATTTTATTAATAATGGTTATCATTATTAATTAGGTCGGAGTAATATAAATTAAAATTATCTATATTCAAGCTGATTCTGAATATTTGGCTAAATAAGTTTTTATTTAACTCTAAAATTTAATTGAATACCATCTTGCAGAGCAACGACAGCAGCAGTTTTATGGGATTGTTCAGGATAAATTTTGTAACTTATCGTTAGGTTATGAATATTAGCCTGTTTTAATCGAGTAAATAATTGTTTTGAATAATCAACCATTTTCCGATTCTGACGATGTTTTAGTAAAAGTTTTCGTTTTTGTTCTGGTAAATTATAATCAACCGGCAATAAAGATTGCTCAGCGCCACCCACAGAGATCAGCAAATTAACAGGTTGTTTTAAAGAATGTTGATGATTTAGTAGATATTTTGATAATACACTAAACATATAACCATCACTAAACCATAAAGATGGACTTGATATCACATAGGTATTAAAAATGGCCGGTTTAGTTAAAAAAATGTATAAATTAAATAATCCTCCATATGAATGACCAAAAATGGCTTGCTGATTAGGATTAATAACATAGCGCTTTTCTATTTCAGGTTTAAGTTCTTGAGTTAGAAAATCATAAAAGGCATCAGCACCACCATATTTACCTGATAAATTAATTTGCTTATTAGGTAAAACTTCAAAAACATAATTCTCAGGTTTGGGGAGAAAATCAAGATCACGACGGGTTTGATTAAAATAATCAATGGCGACAATTATACCTTCTTGAATAACACAACGTTCACAAGCCTGATTGGTAATTATCTCGTTAGTTGTTAAAAAGTAGCTGTCACCATCAAGTAAATAAATAATTGGCCAACCACCCTCGGGAGTGGTTTTATTAGGGGTATAAATAGTTACTTTATAATCGCCATTTGATTTTGAATGAAATATTTCAGTTTTGGTGTTTGGAACAATCACATTTTTTGATAGATTAGATTTTGACTGACAGCCAGTTAGGATAAAAATCATTAGAATATACAAAAAACTTAGTCGTGACATAAATTACGCCAGAATCTCAATTATCAAAGAAGTATAAGATATGCTAAATAAGAGAAATTTACCAATAATAAACTAAATAAAACTGAGATTACTGTCGAATAATTAATCCGACAGCTAATAGTCGGTTACAATTACTTTGATTTAAGATAAGCGACAATATCTTCGATGGTTACCACTGGTAGTTGGTGTTGTTTAGCAAACGCGACAACTTGTGGGGCTCTTGCCATTGAACCATCATCATTAGTTATTTCACAAATTACTGCTGCTGGTTTAAACCCCGCTAATGTTACTAAATCAACCGACGCTTCAGTATGTCCTCGGCGGCTTAGTACTCCACCTTCTTTGGCAACTAGCGGAAATACATGACCAGGGTGATTTAAATCTGTTGGTTTAGCATTATCAGCTACCGCTGCTTTGATAGTCGTTACTCTATCTGCTGCAGATACCCCTGTTGTAACACCTTTTGCCGCTTCGATAGAAATAGTAAAGGCAGTATGATTTTTACTAGTATTATTTGCTACCATCATCGGTAATTCTAATTTATCACAATAAGATTGTGGCATACATAAACAAACTATACCGCTGCCATGACGAATAGTTAATGCCATTTGCTGAGTAGTAATAGTTTGTGCTGCCCAGATAATGTCACCTTCGTTTTCCCGATCTTCATCATCTAAAACTAACACCCCAGATCCAGCTTTGATTGAAGCAATTGCTTTTTTTACTCGCTCGATTGACGTGCCAAATTCATTTAAATTAAACTGATTCATGGTAGATACCTATCCTGTTTTATTAAACTAATTATATTTATCCTTAATTATTATAAATTTATTAAGTTATAAATATGTTAAATACCAGAATCAGGGCAAGTGCTTGACCATAGTGATTTAGCTATAACGCTAATTATAGAAAAGATAAGCCACTCTCTTTCATCCAGACTGTTACTGTCGGCTTTGGAATCTAACCAAATCTGCTGTCCTTAATAAAATAGATTTTTACTAAGCGCTCGTGGGCTATACCACCGGTGGGGAATTACACCCCGCCCTGAGAATTTTGTCAGTAAACTGACTGCGCACACTATAATATAAAATAGGTAAAAAAACACGGATATTTTATTGAGATAAAAAAATTGCCGCATTAAGCGGCAATAATTAATAGAAAGATTATCTCATACGAATTTCACGCAAATGTCGTTTTTCAGCTCGACGCATCCAAAGCCATGAAATAAAGCCAATAATACCAACTATTAGTAAAATAATTGTTGCTAAGGCATTAACTTGTGGATCGACGCCTAAACGAACCTTAGAAAAGACTAGTTTTGGCAATGTCATTGCACCAGGTCCAGTAACAAAATTAGCAATAACCACATCATCAAGTGATAAAGTAAATGCCAATAACCAACCGGAAACCAGTGCAGGTGCAATCATAGGTAAGGTAATAATAAAAAATACCTTCAATGGATTCGCACCAAGATCTAAAGCCGCTTCTTCAATTGACTTATCTAATTCTCGTAATCTTGCACTGATAACAACTGTTACATAAGCGGTACAAAATGTTGCATGAGCCATCAAAATAGTCATTGCGCCGCGTGCTTTTGGCCAACCAATTACTTGACCCATGCCAATGAATAATAATAATAAGGATAAACCAGTAATGACATCCGGCATAACTAATGGTGCTGTAGTCATAAACGAGAACAAATTAGAGCCACGGAATCGTCTAAATCGAATGATGGCAAAAGCGGCTAAAGTACCAAGAACAATGGACAAAGAAGCTGCGCCTGCCGCAATAGTCAAACTTAATCCTACTGCTTCAAGCAAAGCTTCATTATGTATTAATTCAACATACCATTTAGTTGAAAATTCCGCCCAAACCGTCACTAGCCTTGAGCTATTGAACGAATAAACAATTAAAATGACCATAGGGATATATAAAAAAGAAAAAGCAACTAATAGAATTAATCCTTTTAAACATTTCACTAATAATGCAATTGTGACAATAATTGTTACGATAAGACTAAATAGAAAACATCCTACATATAAACTACCACTACCTAATAATGCAAATCCTGATGCAGAAATTAAAACCGATAGCACTATTGAACCTAATAACGCAGAGATAAAAACAATCAATGCTGAGCGCATGACTAATGGTAAATTATTCATTTATTTACCTCCCATTTGTCGGTTCTGAAACTTATTAAAGTAGTAAATAGGCACAATTAATATCAATAACATCACTGTTGCTACAGCTGAAGCTGCTGGCCAATCGTGATTAGTAAAGAATCTAGCCCATAATTGAGTACCAATCATTAGTCCCTCAGAAGGACCTAATAATTCAGGAATAACATATTCACCTACCGCAGGAATAAATACCAACATCCCACCGGCAACCACTCCACTTTTGGTTAACGGTACAATAATCTTAAAAAAGGTTTTAATTGGTTTACAACCAAGATCTAACGCAGCTTCAATCAGCGTTGTGTCTACTTTACTTAATGAGGTATAAATTGGTAATACCACAAAAGGTAAATAAGAATAAACAATACCGATATAGACAGCTAAATAAGTTTTCATGATGATTAATGGCTGATCAATAACCCCTAACCACATCAAGAAGTTATTTAATAGGCCATTGGGATTTAAAATACCAATCCAGGCATAAACTCGGATTAGAAACGAAGTCCATGATGGTAATATGATTAAAAGCAATAAAATATTTCTGGTTGATGGTTTACATTGAGAAATAGCCCAAGCTAAAGGATAACCAATTAAAATGCATAACAACGTTGAAATAGCAGCAACCTTTAATGATTGTAAATAAGAGTCTAGATAAATTGTATCTTTAACTAGATTAAAATAATTATCAACGTTTAAAACAATATTAACTAGGCCATCTTCATAACTAAACAGTTCTGTATAAGGTGGTACAGCTAACGTTGCTTCGGAAAAGCTGATTCTAAACACAATCAAAAACGGTAATAAAAATAGCAACAACATCCAACAATATGGAATAGCTATTACTAATAGACGGCCATAGAGTGTCATCAAATCAGAATCATCACGTTGTAGTCGCAACTTACGATAAGCATAATAGGTTGCAACTAAACCTAATCCAGCAGGAATAAAGACAATACTGCCAGCGATAATCAACCGATAAGCAAATTTAGATGGCTTATAATATACCAAATATGCGCCTAGACATGATAATAATAGACTTAATAGCATTGACGTAAATAACGCATCTAAAAACAGATTGTCAAATGCATTTATTGTTACAAAATGTAAATAAACACCAAGTAACACTAATGCATTTAACAACAAACCCCATAAAATGGATCGCATCAATATATCCTCTTGTGTTTATTCGGTAAGCACAACGCAGCTATCAATTTCCCAACTAAGATTGATAATATCACCCCAAGTTGGCATTCCTTTTCGATAACGATGTTCATTTTGTAGTTGAGCAATAATAATTTGTCCACTTTGTAATTTAACGTGATAAATCGAGAGATCACCTAAATAGGCAATTTCAACTACTTCACCAGTAGCTACATTGTAACCATTATCTGGAATTTCATCACAAAGTTTAATTTTTTCAGGTCGTAATGCGACTTGAATTGGTACACCTTCTACTGCAGGTGAATCATAATCAACTTTTAATGGATGTTTAATCATAGGACAACTGATGATTAATCCATCTTCTAAAGTTTCTTGTAAGATGCCATCAAAAACATTTACTGAACCAATAAACTCGGCACTATAACGACTATTTGGATGTTCATAAATTTCTTCAGGCTCACCTATTTGCACAAATTGGCCTTTATTCATAATCGCAATACGCCCAGCCATGGTCATGGCTTCTTCTTGATCATGGGTTACCATTACACAGGTCGCACCAACTTGTTCTAAAATACTAACTACTTCAAGTTGCATTCGATCACGAAGTTGTTTATCCAATGCCCCCATTGGTTCATCTAGTAATAGTAATTTTGGTCTTTTAGCTAAACTTCGAGCTAAAGCAACACGCTGTCTTTGACCACCAGATAGTTGATGAGGTTTACGTTTGCCAAACTGTTCCATATGCACAAGCGCCAGCATCTCTTCAACTCGATGTTTGATCTCATTTTTATCTAATTTATCTTGTTTTAACCCAAAGGCAATATTTTGCTCAACCGTCATGTGAGGAAAAAGAGCATACGATTGAAACATCATATTAATGGGACGGTTATAAGGAGGTACTTGTGATAAATCTTTACCATCCAAAATAATTTGTCCTGAAGTGGGTTGCTCAAAACCAGCAAGCATTCGCAATAATGTTGATTTACCACTACCCGAAGCACCTAATAAAGCAAAAATCTCTCCGGTATAAATGGTTAAATTTACATCATCAACGGCATAATAATCATCATTAAAAACTTTAGTTAAATTTTTGATCTCCAATAATGGAGTTATCATCTTTTTTTTAGGCTGTACCTGATTTGTTGTTTTATCGTTCACGCTTTTTTCCTCATAACAACAAGCCAAAAAAAACGAGACGGAAAGATGTTAAATCCCTCCGTCTTGAATATATAAGTCAATTAGTTGACATTTTCAAACGGTTATCTACCGGTCTTTAATTTTGTCCATGTGCGAGTAATCACACGCTCAAGTTTAGGTTCTTTCACCGTTAAAGTGAATAATTTTTCCATAACTTCTGGTTTTGGATAAACAGCAGGATCATTTTTCACTTCTGGTTTAACAAACTGATCATTTGCAACTTTATTAGCACTAGCGAAATTAACATCATTAGTAACTTGAGCTGCAATTTCAGGTTTCATAATAAAGTTTAAAAACTCGTGAGCTTCATCAGGATTTGCCGAATCTTTTGGAATAGCAAATGTATCAAAAAATACTAATGCACCTTCTTTCGGAATTTGATATCCAATATGCACACCATTTTTAGCTTCGTTAGCTCTATCACGGGATTGTAAAATATCACCTGACCAACCTAAAATCACACAAATATCACCATTAGCTAAGTCAGTGATATATTGAGATGAATGGAAATAACGGATATTTGGTCTTACTTTTTCCAACAATTCGTAAGCTGCGCCAGTATAATCTTTAGCATCAGTACTATTTGGATCTTTACCTAAATATTTAAGAGCACTTGCAAAGATCTCAGTTGGAGCATCTAAGAATGCCACACCACAATCTTTAAGTTTGTCCATATTTTCAGGTTTAAAGACTAAATCCCAACTGTCAACAGGAGCGTCCTCTCCAAGACGTTCTTTAACTTTATCAATGTTATAACCAATACCAGTAGTCATCCATACATAAGGGATTCCATACTTATTATCTGGATCATGATTAGCCATTAATTTCATTAAATTAGGATCAAGATTTTTCCAATTGGGCAATTTATTTTTATCTAATGGTAGATAAATATCAGCTTTAATCTGTCTAGCTAAAAAACTATCTGAAGGTGAAACCACATCGAAACCAGAATGACCGGCCATTAATTTACCTTCAAGCGCTTCATTGGAATCATACACATCATAAACCAGTTTGATGCCAGTTGATTTTTCAAAATCAGTGATTGTACTATTACCAATTTGACCAGCCCAGTTATAAAAATTCACAACTCGGTCTTTAGCTATAGCAGATTGAGATATTGCTAGTGATACACCAGCGATAATTGAAAGAATTGTTTTACGTTGAGTAAACATGCTCACCACTTCTCCTCTAGTTAGGGATATTACATGTTAGACACAAGCCCATTGTTAAATACAACGGACCCCCAAATTTTACCATTATTACTAGTTACATAATATGGTGAAACCGAGGTAATCAGGAAATCACAAGTCATTAATATAATTAATGAACATGTCGAGCTAACCTTGCATTACGAGGGATAAAATACCTTTTTTTTTTCAGATGTCTACTTAAAAAATCAAATAATCTAAGATTAAGGGCTGAGTGACTAGAATTTAATCAACCAACCCTTTATTAGCTAGTTATTAACAATTAATTTACTTTTTTTATTCGGCGCTAGCTTGCAAAATTTTTGCTTCCGGTTGCCATACACGATATTTAACCGTCAAATCATTTGGAACGTAGAATACTAATGGTAAACGACTGTTATAATTTAATAAACCTAATTTATGGTTGATAGAAACAAATTTATTCTCGTTAGCGCCTTCAGGGCAAGCCATCATTGTAGAAATACTACCTTTAGTTTCTTCAACGACATAGTAAGAATATCCCCAACCTTTAAGCTCTTGTTCCTTAACAAATCCACCTAAACTTTGAGTATTGCAATCAACATTCATCTCTTTACCAATTAAAATCTCTACTTTAGCATTAACTTCATCTTTTAAGTTTGGTAGGTGAATAACATAACGAGTAGAGCCTACTTTTGCATCAGGATAGGGAGCAATTTCATTCAGTTTTTGTACCTCTTGTGGGCCCTTTTGCGTATTTGCGCAAGCTGATAATGCCACACCCATCAATGCTAATAACATTAATTTTTTCATATTTATTTCTCCAATAAAATTGTCTAACTTAATACGCCTACGTATGCTTTTTAGAACATAATGCGTATAATAACACTATCTAGATTAATGAATATGAGGTAAAAATGCCAGCAGAAAAAAAAAATGATGATTTATTAAAACTAATTTTGAATTTACTCTTGATAGGTTTACTTATTATTGTAACGTATCGCGTGGTCGAAGTATTTTTATTTGGCTTTTTTTGGGCGGTAATGGTGGTAATTGCAACTTGGCCATTGATGATCAAAATCCAAAAAAAACTCTTCAATAAACGGTGGTTATCATTATTAGTCATGGCAATAATACTGGCATTTGTCTGCGTTATTCCTTTTATCTTAATAATTAGTAGTGTTGCTCAAAATGGTCACTATCTGATCGAATGGGTTAGAACCTTATCGCATCGAGAATTACCTACCCTCGATTGGTTAACCAATATCCCTATGTTTGGCGAAGAAATTCACCAAAAATGGCTTGAGCTTATCAAAACAGATGGCTCACAATTAATATCTGATATTCAACCTTATATTGGCACCATGATAGGTTGGCTATTGGAACAAGTCACCAATATTGGACTTTTTATTTTCCATGCCGGTGTCATGATCATTTTTAGTTTATTACTGTTCCTTAAAGGAGAAAGCATCACTAAATATGTCTATGTGTTGGCTAACCGTCTATCCAAACAATATGGTACGACTACTGTAACCTTAGCCGGTCAATCAATACGAGCTGTAGCGTTAGGTGTAGTAGTTACAGCTATCACACTGGCATTAATTGGCGGAATGAGTTTTATCTTTACCAAAATGCCATTTCCAGGCATTTTAACCTTAATTCTTTTTATCTGCTGTGTTGCTCAAATTGGTCCCGTTATTGTTATGTTAGGCTGTATCATTTGGCAATTTTGGGATGGGCATATCGTATCTGGCATAGTCTTAATTGTTGTGGCTATTATTCTTACCACCCTTGATAGTGTAATGCGGGCATATTTGATAAAGAAAGGCGCCGATCTCCCTTTCCTACTTATTTTGTTTGGGGTAATTGGCGGAATTCTAGCCTTTGGGATTATGGGATTATTTATCGGTCCAGTAGTATTAGCCTTAAGCTATAAAATTATTCAGCAATGGGTTAATGAACAAGCCTAAAAACAAATTTAGATATTAAAAGAGAGTTAATAACCAGATCAATTTAATGATAGGTTAGTCTCTGAATAATAGAAGTATTATGTTCTGACGCAAATTGTGGTATTCTACACTTTGTGTCAGTTTTAATGATATTTAGAACATGCGAATACCCTTTATAAAATATAATCATCAAAAACATTTAAATGAATTAGCCAAGCTTGAACAGAAAGCTGAACAATATCAGATTGTGTACGACCCCAAAAGCTATAGAGTTGCGTTGCTTGAACAGATTAAGAAAGCTCAACATCGTATCTATATTGTTGCACTTTATTTAGAACAAGATGAAGCTGGCCGAGAAATTCTTGATGCGCTTTATCAAGCAAAAATGCAACAACCAAGCTTAGATATTAAAATTTTTGTTGATTGGCATCGTGCTCAACGAGGACGAATTGGTGAGGATAAAACCAAAACGAACGCACGTTACTATTATGATTTGAAACAACAACATCAATCTATTGAAATTCCGGTGTATGGCGTGCCGGTTAATCGTCGGGAAGTTCTTGGTGTATTACACTTAAAAGGATTCATAATTGACGATACAGTAATCTATAGTGGTGCTAGCATTAATAATGTTTATTTATATAAACTCGATAAATATCGTTATGATCGATATCACTTTATCACAAATAAAGTTTTAGCCGATACAATGGTGAATTATGTTAATGAGAATTTTCTACCACTTGATGGAGTACAGCGGTTAGATGTTAGTGAACATAAAACACGGAAACAAATTAAGTCAGAAATAAAACAACTTCGCCAACATCTTATGGATGCTAATTATCAATACTCGGGAAATAGTGATAATAATACTTTATCCGTTGCACCAATTGTAGGTCTTGGTCGAAATAATCAACTGAATAAAATTATTCACCATTTAATTAACACGACAAAACAAAAAGTCACATTTTGTACGCCTTATTTTAACTTACCTAATATATTAGTGCGTGATATCATCCGCCTATTAAGAAAAGGTAAACAAGTTGAAATAATTATTGGTGATAAAGAAGCTAATGATTTTTATATTCCAGAAGATAAACCATTCAACATCTCCGGTGGTTTACCTTATTTATACGAAATCAACCTAAGAAATTTTGTTGAACGCTTACAGAGTTATATTGATAAACAACAGTTGACGATTAGGTTATGGAAAGATAAAGATCAAACTTATCATTTAAAAGGTATTTGGGTAGATGATGAGTGGATGATGATTACGGGTAATAACCTTAATCCAAGAGCTTGGCGTTTAGATCTGGAAAATGCCATACTAGTGCATGATCCTAACCATGAATTACAACAACAGATAAAACAAGAACTGACAACTATTCGTGAAAAAACGACTCTCGTCACTCATTACCAACAAATTCAAGCTAGCCAATTCTATCCAAAACATGTACATAAATTAATTAAACGTTTAAGCCGGATTAGAGTGGATAGAATTATTAAACGATTATTATAATTAAATTTGATTTAAATAACTGAAAGCTATTTGTGATCTATTTACAAATAGCTTATTGGTTAAATTAGATTTTATTTTGTTGTAAACTTAATATCGTTCTAGCGTTTGAAGCACTTGTTGCAATGATATCAATCACGCCAGAACGTAGTGCACCTAAAATTGCTGTTGCTTTGGTATTTTCCGAAGCAATGGCAATAACACACGGGATATTACGTAATTCTTCAATACTTAACCCTATTACCCGATCATTCATGGTTGTATCAATAGGGTTGCCATTGATATCAAAAAATCCATATCCAGCAATATCACCAATCACACCTTGATTTAATGTTGCATAGGTAACTTCTTGTGGAGTAAACCAGCCCAACTGTACCATATAACAGTTTTCATTCATATCACCAATGCCTACTAAAGCAATATCAGCTTTAGCTGCTCTTTCTAATGTATCTTTAATAACTCGATTTTGTATAAATGCTCGTTTAAGTTCACTATTTTCTACATAAGCAGGTGCATACAAAGTCTCACTAGTTGCGCTAAATTTTCTGGCTAAACTTCGACTAATATGGTCAGCATCAATAATTTCACCAACCCGCTGAGTACCACCGATGCCACAAATAAATTTACACTGTTTTTCTGGAAACACACCAACATGACTGGCAATAGCAGCAACATTACGCCCTTGCCCAACTGCCACGGTCATACCATTTTTTAAAGTACTAGAGAGATAATTCGATACCAGTGCAGCAACTTGTCTACGTTGCTCTTCTTCGTCTTGATGATCTAAAGCAATTAAAGCTCGTTTAATACCAAAATGGTTAACAAATTGTTGTTCAATGCGAGAACTAAATATCGGATGATATTTAACACTTATTTCAACGATTCCTTCTGCTCTAGCTTTTTTTAGCAAACGTCCAACTTTAATGCGTGAAAGGCCAAATCGCTGAGCGATTTCTTCTTGAGTTTGTTCATACTCATAGTATGCAACTGCAATTTCTGTAAGTAATTCCGACTCTTGCTTATCTTCAAATATAACCATTAAATTTGCCTTTCAACACTTTAGTAACTTCTTGCGTTCCTAGCTGATAATATATTACAAAATTGCCTAGCATGCCATGGATTACGACTAATAAATAATTCAATAAGATAAAATATGATAATGTATTAAGCCTGATAAGATGGTTATCGTTCAATAAGAATTGTGAGGAAATCTTGATGAATTGAAAGCCTAAAAACCCCTTTCCTCAAAATTTTTATAATGAAAAAATTAGCTGACTTGACGAAATTTCAACTAAGAGCTGATATTACTTTTCTGGTATTTTTTTCTTCCGTGGTTTTTGTTTGGTTAGTTGTTTTTTTAAGCGCATTCTTGCTCTTGACTCAGCAAATAACCGATCTCTTTCAGCCTTTTTCTGCTGCATCTGTTGCTGTTGCTTTTTTTCCCATTGCTTAACCTTCCATATTGCCCATATTTTAACCGCTTGCAATAAAACAAAAATCAAAACTACTACAAATATTACCGCATACGGATCGAAGACAGAGTCAGTTCTAAATCGAATAACTCTATAACCCAAAGCGTAAACAGGCAAACTAATTAGCAACGATACAAGAACTAGTAGAATCGTATAGACAAATTTCGGCATAGGCTTATTTAAAATCCCTTTGTCAAGTAATCCTCAATCATAACCAATAAATTAAAATATTAATATATAGTTTATTATTAAAAAAAATGGCTGTATTAACAGCCACTCGATATTTATAATAACAGTTTTATTGATGAATATTAATTAGAAATTAATTTCAGTACCAACAAAATAGCGACGACCTTCTAAGGTTTTACCAAAGTCATCATTCGTCACTTCTTTGTCAAACAAGTTATAAACACCGCCATAAATCTTAGCATTTTTATTTATTTGGAAAGAAGTACCTACATCCCAGAAGGTATAACCTGCATAAACTACGTGTTTAATTTTAGTTTCTCCTCCCTCTCTTACTCTTTTGGTTGCATGCTCTATTCCATAATATGCCATTTTCGTCCACAAATCTAATTGCTGAGTTAGATTCCAATCAAGCTGAGCATTGAATTTTTGTTTAGGAGTACGATTTAGCGCTCTACCTTTGTTTTCACCAGATTTTTGTTCAGTTTTAGTCCAAGAATAGTTAGAACTTAACAAGAAATCAGTAAATAATGGTGTTTTAAATGACAATTCAAAACCTTTTAATTCCGCTTTATCAACATTATCTCGCTCTTTAATAAAATCAAATCTCTTATTATAACTTTCTAATAAACATGATTTTGATCTCGGATCGCCACTACAAATATAAGTTGACTCAATTTTGTCCTTATATTTGGTATAAAATGCTGTCGCTGAAGCATCAATACCATAATCATTGGTATAACCAATACCTATCTCAAAATTATCAGATTTTTCTGGTTTTAAATCTGGATTACCAAGAATAACTCCATCATACTCACTTCCTCCAGTTACTTGTCCCCAATCCGTCACAACATAACGTAATTGCGGTGTAGCATAACCTGTTGAATAACCGCCTTTTAAAGTAAAGTTATCATCAATATTCCAGACACTATAGATTCTTGGATTCCAGTTGTTACCATAGTTTTCATCTTTATTATAACGTAAACCAGCTGTTATACTCCAGTTATCAAAGATTCTAATCTCATCTTCAGCAAACAGTGCATAATTCCAACGATCAATTTTTGTTATAGTTTTATCAAGTTGATTACCTTTATCGTGTAGCTCTTGATAATTATATTTCCCCCCTACCGTTAACATATTAATGCTAAAAGGGATCGTAATACGAGAATCCACATCGGTATTACGAATTTTCATTTTTCTTTTAGGGTTATTATTTTCTTCATAAGCAACAAATGATGTCGTCGATACATCACCAAATAAGCCATTATGCGTTAAAGCAAATGAATTTCGATGATTATCTCTTAAAAAATCACCTTGTTTTTTTGTTCTAGTTTTATTTGGAGTGGCCTTACTATTTTGTAATGATTTACCAAAATCTAGATCAAAATTTTGTGTTTCAGTTACATTTAAAGATAATTTACCGTTTAAACTTCGCAATTTTTGGCCTGCATGACCATTTAAAAATTTATCTTCATGGCGATTAGAATATTGACCATATAATTGAATACCTAGAATATCATCAATAATCGGTCCCATCGTTGAAAAACTGCCTACATAGGTATTTTTTTCATCTGAACGATAAGGCATAATTGATTCGACTCTTAATCCACTATGCCAATTATTTGAGACCTTTTTAGTAATAATATTAACTACCCCACCCATAGCATCTGATCCATATAAGGATGACATAGGTCCACGAACAACTTCAATACGTTCAATAGCAGTTAGTGGAGGCAACCAACCTTGTTCAAAACCAGAATTATCACCGTTCGGTCTAGTTTCACGAGTGCTCACTTTTTTACCATCAATCATTAATAAGGTATATTTGGCATCCATTCCGCGAATGCTAATATCTTGAGCATCACCACCCCCAGATACAGTAACGCCTGGAATATCTTTCAGAGCATCGGTGACATCACGATAAGGCTTTTTGCTAATTTCTTCCGGTGTGATCACTGAAATTGTTGCAGGAGCCTCTTTAATTTGTTGTGAAAATCCTGATGCTGTTACCACCATAGTATCTGTATTTTTATCATTAGCAGCCAGTGCTAAACCAGATAATGATAATAAAATACTTGTATTTATGACATGTGTAGCCAACTTAAACTTTATACTCATTGATTTAACCCTATTAATTATATTGATATTTTGCAAAGCAACCCACGGGAAACAATATACTATATGAGAATAATTATCAATATCCTTACGAAAAATTATTTATTGCTAGACAATTATCACCCCTTAAACAATAATAGTTATCATTTGCATCACATATAAAGGAACTTACTTATGAATATCAAGAAAAAATTATTATTAAGTACTCTAACAGCGTTGATGGTGGGCTTAACTGGTTGTCAATCATCAATCACAGTAAATCCTGATAATAAACAATCAGTAGTTGTGCCAAAATCACCAAATAAAGTTGTGGTTATGAATTATGGAGCTTTAGATACATTAGATGCTTTAGGTAAAGGTTCGATTGTAACAGCAACACCTCTTTCTGTGCTTCCGGCTTATCTTCAACAATATAAAAATGCAAATATTGCTGATACAGGTAATATGAAAGAGCCAAATATTGATGCAATCAAGCAAGCTAAACCGCAATTAATTATCATTGACGGTCGACAAGCGAGCCATACAGAAGAATTCACTAAAATTGCACCAGTCATTAATTTAAGCGTTGATGCTAAAAACTATCTTGAATCAACTAAAAACCATATCAATGTATTAGCAAATATTACTGGTACTGAAGAAACAGCTAACAATCTAATTCAATCACTAGATGCCAAAGTCAGCAATGCACAATCTATTGCCCAAGCAAGTAATAAAAAAGCCATTGTTGTTATTCATAATGACGGAAAAATGATCCTTATCAATGCGAGTTCTAGCGCAGCATTAATTCATGATGTGTTACAAGTAAAACGTGCCGTACCATTAGCACCACAACCAGCCAATGGTATAGAAAAACCAAAACCAACCTTTATTGATGATAGTTACATCAGTAAAATCAAACCTGATATTATTTATGTTGTAGACCGCAGTAAAGCAATTGGTCAGTCAGCGATGAAAGACGACTTCTTTAATGCAAAAGTATTAGCGAAAAGCAAAACTGAAGTTGTTTATTTAACCCCAGATCTTTGGTACTTATCAGGTGGTGGTGCTGAAAGTTTAGAACGTCAGATTGATGAAGTAATTAATGTATTAAAATAATTTGATTTTTTATGATAAATTAACTTCCTTCCACAATTGCCCTTATCACAATAAGGGCTTTTTTATTAACAGTTTTACCATAGCCAACCTCAGAATATTTCACACAATCCCCATCAAATGATTGATAAATGTTATTTATTGTTTATTATTACACGCCAATTGAATATAAGGAGGGTAAACGTTAATGAAAAAGCTATTGTTAGTTGCAGTATTATTTCCTTTTATGGTTCACGCACGAGCAGATGCTCCATTAGGTTTAAAATGGGGGGCATCGATTTCGGACATTGTTTCAAAATATAAAGCAAAAGAAATAATTGAACAAAATGATTTGATAATCTATGAATTACCTAATCCTCCTATAACATTACCTAATTTTACTTCATATAAATTATTAGCTCATAAGAAATTAGGTTTAATAAAAGTAGTATTAAGTGAAGAAATTACAAGAGATCCATATGGAGTTGAAGGTAAAAATGCATATTTTAAATTTAAAGAAGCATTAACCAAGAAATATGGTAAAGCGGAATCTCTTGAAGAAATAGGACTAAAAGTATATAGAGATAGTGACGAATTTTATCAATGCTTAGGATATCAAGGTTGTGGTGTATATTTTTCTAACTTCAAACAATCTGGTATTAGTTTAATTCTAGAAGGAAATCGCCAAGCAGAAGGTAAATTGAAAATTATATATGAATCCGATCTTTTCTTCGAATATTACGGAGATGAAGACCAGCAAGATGAAATAAAAATTTATGAAGGGCTTTAAAAAATAGTTTTGATAAACCTTAATTTGATATAGATATCTTGGATATTTTTTAGTTGATATTGATTAAGGT
>NZ_NASN01000037.1:0-24721 GCF_002142015.1 Gilliamella sp. A7 | reverse complement strand
TAAGTAAAGATGAAGGTGGTCGTCATACTCCATTCTTCAAAGGTTACCGTCCACAGTTCTACTTCCGTACAACAGACGTAACAGGTACTATTGAATTACCAGAAGGCGTAGAAATGGTAATGCCAGGTGATAACATCAAAATGACAGTATCATTAATTCACCCAATCGCAATGGCAGACGGCTTACGTTTCGCTATTCGTGAAGGTGGTCGTACTGTTGGTGCTGGTGTTGTTGCTAAGGTTATTAAATAATTTCAGCAATCTCGATCATAGAAAGGGTATCTTTTGATACCCTTTCTTACCTAGTCTGTTTAGCAAAATGTTTTTAGAGAAAGAGCATTTTGGAAAATGGATAATATTATAAATAACATAATTATAGGTTTTATATGCTAGTAAGTAACGAGAGTCAAGATACAAGTACTGTTCTAGACAAATTTAAATGGTTTTTGGTTCTAGTATTAATTGCGTTAATTGTTTGGGGAAATTATTATTTCTCTTTACCTAATGATATATATCAGCCAAATGCCATTGTTCGAATTATTGCAGTTGTTGTGGTTTCGCTTTTAACCTTATTTATTGCATTTACAACCGCTAAAGGAAAATTGTTTATAACATTTCTGCAAGAATCACGAAAAGAACTTAGAAAAGTTGTATGGCCTACTCGTAAAGAGACCGTACAAACAACCTTATTAATCGCTGTCATTACTGTTATTGTTGGTACTGCGCTTTGGGGAATGGATTCTTTGTTCCGTTCAATCATTTTTTATTTAACTTCAATAGGGCGTTAATATGAGTGAAACACAACAAAAACGCTGGTATGTGATCCAAGCTTATTCTGGCTATGAAGCACGTGTTGCACAATCATTACGTGAATATATTAAATTACATAATATGGAAGATTCTTTTGGGGAAGTTTTAGTGCCAACCGAAGAAGTTGTTGAAATGAAAAGTGGACAACGCCGTAAAAGCGAACGTAAATTTTTCCCAGGTTATGTTTTAGTTGAAATGATGATGAACGATGCAACCTGGCATTTAGTTAAAAGTGTACCAAGAACAATGGGATTCATTGGTGGAACATCAGATAGACCAGCACCAATTAGCCAACGTGAAGTTGATGCAATTATGAATCGTCTACAGCAAGTTGGTGATAAACCGCGTCCTAAAACACTATTTGAGCCAGGTGAACTTGTTCGGGTTAACGAAGGTCCATTTGCTGACTTCAATGGTGTAGTTGAAGAAGTGGATTATGAAAAAAGCCGCTTAAAAGTATCGGTTTCTATTTTTGGTCGTTCTACTCCAGTTGAACTTGATTTTAGCCAAGTAGAAAAAAGCTAAAAACTTAACAGTTTACTGCACAATATTTATAAAAAACACAGAGTTTATACTCTGTGTTTTTTTATTTTAAGCAAATAAATTTTATTGAATTATTATTACTCAGCTGCAAATTCTTCTAACTGTTGTTGTAAATCAAACCAATTTGACTCTGCTGCATCTAATTCTGCTTTTAAATTACTTTGATTGAGCAGCAACTGCGTAAGTTCTGTTTTTTTATCTGAACCGTAAAGATCGGGATCCGCTAATTGCTCTTCAATAATTTTTAATTGATCATTTAATCGAGCAATAATTTTCTCTTCTTTTTGTAACTGCTTTTTAAGTGGCTGTAATTGTGCTCGAGCCTCAGCATCTTTGCGTTTTTGCTCTTTACGTTCTTGAGCTGAAACTTTAGGTAAACTTTCCTTTTTTATTGGCTTATTTATTTCTTGCGGTTGATTTTCTGCTTTCTGTTCTTCCGTAAGCCATTTATGATAATCATCAAGATCGCCATTAAAAGGTTCGACTTTATGATCATGAACTAAGTAAAACTCATCAGTAGTAGAACGTAATAAATGCCTATCATGCGAGACCACAACTAATGCACCTTCAAAATCGATTAATGCTTCAGTCAATGCTTGTCGCATATCTAAATCTAAGTGGTTTGTTGGTTCATCGAGCAACAGTAAATTTGGTTTTTGCCAAACAATTAACGCTAAAACTAATCGAGCCTTTTCTCCACCAGAAAATGTTTTTACTGGTTCACTAACTTTATCACCATGAAAATCAAAACCTCCTAAATAATTACGTAATTCTTGTTCGGTATTTTTCGGCTCAGCAAGTTGTTTTAAATGCCATAAAGCTGATTCATCTGCTCGTAAATATTCTAATTGGTGTTGAGCAAAATAGCCAAGTTGTACCCCTTTAGCCAAGCCAACTTGACCTTGCATTGGCGGTAATTCACCTGCCAATAACTTGATGAGTGTTGATTTACCAGCACCATTACGACCTAATAAACCTATGCGAGAACCTGGAACTAAATTAAGTTTAATCTGTTCTAATACAATTTTGTCACCATAGCCGGCAACGATATTTTCCATCGTTAATAAAGGACTTGGTAAGAATTCAGGTTGTCTAAATTTAAAGTGAAATGGATTATCGACATGTGCTGGTGCAATTAATTCCATTCTTTCTAACATTTTTATTCGGCTTTGAGCTTGTTTAGCCTTAGTTGCTTTAGCCCTAAAACGATCAATATAGCTTTGTAAATGTGCAACTTTAAGTTGCTGGCTTTCATACATTGATTGTTGCTGAGCCAGTTTTGCTGAGCGTTGTGTTTCAAATGATGAATAGTTACCGGTATACTCAAATAATTTCTTTTGTTCAATGTGAATAATTTTATTAACCAAAGGATCTAAGAAATCACGGTCATGTGAAATTAAAATAAGTGTACCTTGATAATTACTTAACCATTTTTCTAACCACATCACGGCATCTAAATCAAGATGGTTGGTTGGTTCATCAAGAAGAAGTAAATCAGAACGGCACATTAACGCTTGCGCTAAATTCAGTCGCATACGCCAACCACCAGAGTACGATTTAACTGGTAACGTTAATTGTTCATTGGAAAAACCTAAACCATGCAATAATGTTGCTGCTCGAGAGCGGATAGTCCAAGCATCAATATTATCAAGTTTTTCATGGATAAGCGCAATTTGCTCACCATTATTTTTTTCGTAAGCAATCTCTAAATCTTGCTCTAATTTTCGAAACTCACGATCACCATCAATAACATATTCGATAGCGGCTGTATCTAATGCTGGAGTTTCTTGATTTACCCATGCTAATTGCCATTGTGCAGGAATAGAAACACTGCCGGCATCAGTTTGAATTTCACCTTTAATTAATGAAAAAAGAGTGGACTTACCACAGCCATTTTTACCGACTAATCCAACTTTCTGTTTAGGATTTATTGTTGCAGATGCATTATCTAAAAGTAGATTAATACCCCTACGAATTTGGATAGAATCAAACACTATCATGACGAAGTCACCTATGATTCAATATAAAATGTGTTATGCTAACAAAAAATAAAGCGTATGCAAAATGATAATAGGAAATTTAACATGGTAATGACTTCTTATTGCCTAACCCCTAAAATTGCCCAACAGATCGTTGAAAGAACCATGAAAATTATTGATTGTAATATCAATGTAATGAATGCAGATGGTTGTATTATTGGCAGTGGTGATTTAGAACGTATTGGGGAATTACATGAAGGTGCAATACTGGCTATATCGCAAAAAAGGACTGTTTCAATTGATGGCACAATGGTTAAACGTCTGAAAGGCGTTAAACCGGGTATCAATTTACCATTAAAACTTAATGATCGCATCGTTGGCGTTATTGGTTTAACTGGTGAACCATCAGATATTCGGCAATTTGGTGAATTGGTTTGTATGTCAGCAGAAATGATGATGGAACAAACCCAATTATTACAAGAATTATCTTATGATAATCGTCTAAAAGAAGAATTAATTCTTACTTTAATTGAAAAAGAAGTTTTGCCTGAAAGTATGGTTCAATGGGTTAAACGATTAGATATTAATTTGCAGTTACCACGGGTAGTATGCATGATTGAAGTGGATAGTGGCCAATTAGGCATTGATACTGCAATGAGCGAGTTACAACATCTACAAAATCAAATACAACATGTAAGCCAACATAATTTAGTAGCCATTAAATCCATTACTGAGTTAGTTATTTTAATTCCGGCTTTAAATCGTTATGGACGCTGGGATCTATCGGAGCACAAAAGGAAATTAGAACAATTAGTGATTACAATCAAAGATTCTACTCATTTAGACATTCGAATTTCATTGGGTAACTATTTTGAACAACATCCTTATCCATTAGTTAAATCTTATCAAACAGCTAAAACAACTATGTTAATTGGTAAGCAAAGAATGCCGAATATCCGTAATTATTATTACCAAGAACTTATTCTTCCCGTTTTATTACATGGTTTAAGTTATGATTGGCAAGCTGAAGAATTATTATTACCTTTGAAGAAGTTAAGGATGGGTGATAATAATGGCGTATTGCAAAAAACATTGCAAACATGGTTTAAGAATAATGTACAAAATGGTGATACAGCCAATGAGCTGTTTATTCACCGCAATACATTAGAATATCGATTAAATAAAATTGCTAATTTAACTGGTTTAAATCTAGCCAAATTTGACGATCGTTTATTATTATATATTGGCTCACAATTGGACAGAAACGAATAAATTCCAAATACACTTTTTATTTTTTAATAATCAAAGTGTATTTAGAATCGCAATTAATTATATATTTATTTTATTTTTTTAGGTCACTGGCGCCGGATTAAAAATAGCTAGTGGATTGTATAATTTCCAATGATCTGACCATGGTTGTTTGCGCCCACTAGCCACATCTAGGATTAAATGGAAAAGCCGCCAACCAATATCCTCAATAGTTGCTTCACCTAAAGCAATATCTCCAGCACTAATATCAATAAGGTCGAACCATTGTTCTGCGACAATATTACGGCTAGACATTTTAATCACAGGTACCATCGCTAATCCATAAGGTGTTCCGCGACCAGTAGTGAAAACTTGTAAGGTAATACCTGATGCAACTTGTTGAGCTCCACAAACAAAATCACTAGCTGGCGTTGCAGCAAAAATTAAGCCTTTTTTGGTAGGTCTTTGACCAGGAGATAACACTTCAATAATCGGACTTGTGCCGGATTTTGCAATAGATCCCATTGCTTTTTCAACTATATTATTTAAGCCACCTTTCTTATTGCCGGGTGTAGTATTGGCACTACGATCAACTTTTCCTGCCGCAAGATATTCATCATACCATTGCATTTCTCGAATTAGTGCTTTACCGACTTCTTCATCAGCTGCTCTTGGTGTCAGCAAATGAATACCATCACGGACTTCTGTTACTTCAGAAAACATAACGGTTGCACCACATCTTACTAATAAATCAGAAGCAAAGCCTACTGATGGATTTGAGGTAACACCTGAAAATGCATCACTACCACCACATTGCATTCCGACGATTAATTCTGATGCAGGTACTGTTTCACGTTTACGTTGATTTAAACGTTGTAAGTGTTTTTCTGCCACACGCAAAATATGATCAACCATGGCTTTAAATCCATGTTCATCTTGTAAAGTAACAAGGTCATCATCTTCTAATTTTATCGGAATGGTATCGTGAGTACCTTTAAGTAGTCTCTCTGGTTGTAACTTTTCACATCCTAAACTGATGACCATAATTTCGCCACCGAAATTAGGATTCTTAGCTAAGTTATGAATAGAACGAATTGGTACAATTGCTGCTGGAGCGTCAATGGCTACACCACAACCATATAAATGGGTTAGTGGCACGACGCCATCTACATTAGGATATTTTGGTAATAAATCACGTTCAATGATTTTGGCAACATATTCAACAACGCCTGAAACACAATTAACACTCATGGTAATACCAAGTATATTCCTAGTGCCTACAGAACCATCTTTATTGCGGTAGCCTTCAAAAGTATAACCTTCTAAAGGTGGTAATGGATCCGCTTTTTTAGTTGCTATTTCTAACTCATGTAATTCTGGTGCGGTCGGCATTAATGTTACCGCTTCATTTATCCAACAACCCTGTTTAATATCGGTTTTGGCATAACCAATTGTTTCTCCATAGCGTATTATCGCTTGTCCTTGGTTGATATCACTTAATGCAACTTTATGCCCTTGTGGTACATCTTCAATTAATTGTAATCCATTGTCAAAAATCGTACCTTTGGGTAATCCATTATTATTGACAACAATCGCAACATTATCAATTTCTTTGATTTTGATAAAGAGCGGCTTATTAATTTGCTTCTCCATTACTCAACTCCCATTATGCTAATTAACTTTTTATATATTAATTAATAGCAAATTAAATTTTATAACATTTCTCATAATTTATTTGTTATATCTTAAATCTGAATAAAATAAATAGCATTGTGCATGTTCACAATTATCGGCTCATAAATCTGCAAAATATCATAAAAATCCCCATAAAAGTCGTTTTGTATCACAAAATTTTGCCGTTTTAGTGATTTTTTGTGAAGAACGTAACATTAATTTGTGTATTTGCATATAAATAAATGTAATTTGTGCTTATTTTTTGTGGTTTTAACCAATGAATTTTTATGGTGAACCCTCCATACTTATTTACTATTAGTGGATTATCTTAGAAACGTAAAAAAGTCTATTTATTTTCTACTTCAGCTATACCTTTTATATTTAATAATTAGATTTAAGAAATTATAAGTTTAGGAGCTAAACATGGAAATAAACAAAACCAAACAAAAAAGGACTAACGCCAGATGGATGACGGTCGTTTTTTTATTTATAGTTACAGCTATTAATTACGGCGATAGAGCAACATTAGGTATAGCCGGAAAAGCAATGTCAGGGGAATTAGGATTTGATGCCGCAGCCATGGGATGGGTTATGTCTTCATTTGGTATTGCTTACGTAATAGGACAATTACCAGGAGGATGGTTACTAGATAGATTCGGTTCTAAACGAGTTTATTTTTTAAGTATTCTATTTTGGTCTATTTTTACTCTATTACAAGGGACTGTACACTTTTTTATTGGTGCTTGGGCACTAATTATGCTTTTTACCTTCCGTTTTTTAATGGGACTTGCCGAAGCACCTTCATTCCCAGGAAACAGCCGTATAACCGCCGCTTGGTTTCCAGCTAAAGAAAGAGCAACAGCAGTAGCTATTTTTAACTCTGCACAATATTTTGCAACCGTCATTTTTGCACCAATTATGGGTTGGTTGACTCATGAGTATGGTTGGCAATCAGTATTCTTCTTTATGGGAGGATTGGGTATTTTTGTCAGTGCTGTTACTTTGTTTGTTATTCGCAACCCGAAAGATCATCCTTTAGCTAATCAAGCTGAAGTTGATTATATCGTTGAGGGTGGTGCTTTAGTTGATATGGATCAGAAAAAAGACAATGGTAAACAAGAAGGTCCAAAATTAGGTTATTTATGGCAATTATTGACCAATAGAATGTTGCTTGGTGTTTATTTAGGTCAATATTGTATTAACTGTTTAACATTCTTCTTTATTACTTGGTTCCCTATTTATTTAGCAACACAACGTGGAATGAATATTAAAGAAGTAGGCTTTGCTGCTGCAGTTCCTGCTATTTGTGGCTTTATTGGTGGAATTAGTGGTGGGGTTATTTCTGATTTCATTATGCGCAAAACCAATTCTTTATCAATAGCCCGTAAAACACCAATCATTTTAGGCATGTTATTTTCAATGACTATGATCATGTGTAATTACGTTGATTCAATTGGACTAGTTATTTTATTTATGTCGATGGCTTTCTTCGGCAAAGGTGTTGGTGCGTTAGGTTGGGCAGTAATGGCCGATACAGCACCAAAAGAGATGAGTGGTCTAGCTGGTGGTTTATTCAATATGTTTGGTAATGCATCAAGTATCATTTCTCCAATTATTATTGGTTATATTGTGGCATGGACAGGGCGTTTTGAATGGGCATTAGTATTTGTTGCCGGTCATGCGTTTGTTGCTGCTTTTAGTTATTTAGTCCTTGTTGGTCCAATTAAACGAATGGAATTAAAGAAAAAAGACTAAATAATAGTAAAACAAATTTATGAAATGGAGAATCGTAATATGAATACTCAATCAGTGCCAATTATTACTTCAATGCAAGTTATACCTGTTGCCGGTTACGACAGTATGTTGATGAACATTGGCGGCGCTCATGGTCCATACTTTACCCGTAATATTGTTATATTAACGGATAGCTCTGGTCATGTTGGGGTGGGTGAGGCTCCTGGTGGTTCAACAATTGAAAATGCATTGAAGGAAGCTTGTGCACATGTTGAAGGTAGACCTATTTCGATTCTTAATCGTATCGTAAATGATATGCATCAAGGCTATTTAGATTCTGATTATGATACTTTTGGTAAAGGTGCATGGACATTTGAACTACGGGTTAATGCTGTTGCAGCTTTAGAATCAGCACTATTAGATTTAATGGGGCAATTTTTAAATGTGCCTGTGGCTGAACTATTGGGTGGTGGCAAACAAAGAGATGAAGTAACTGTTTTAGGCTATTTGTTTTATATTGGCGATGATAAGAAAACTGATCTACCTTATGACCAGCCACTCAAAAACGGTCATGAATGGTACAACATTCGACGCCGTGAAGCGATGACAGTACAGTCGGTAATAGAATTAGCTGAAGTAGCAAAAGATCGCTATGGTTTTAAAGATTTCAAAATGAAAGGTGGTGTATTAGCTGGTGAAAAAGAGATTGAAACCGTCACAGAGCTAAAAAAACGTTTTTCAGATGCTCGAATTACTTTAGATCCTAATGGCGGTTGGTTATTGGAAGATGCTATACAATTATGTAAAGGGCTTAACCATGTCCTGACTTATGCAGAAGACCCTTGTGGTGCAGAGAATGGTTATTCCGGACGTGAAGTAATGGCAGAATTTCGTCGTGCCACAGGTCTACCAACAGCAACGAATATGGTTGCAACAAATTGGCGAGAAATGTGTCACTCAATTATGCTACAAGCCGTTGATATACCTTTAGCAGATCCGCATTTTTGGACTTTAACTGGTGCAAGTCGGGTTGCTCAGCTTTGTCATGAATGGGGATTAACTTGGGGTTGCCATTCTAATAATCATTTTGATATCTCTTTAGCGATGTTTAGCCATGTTGGCGCATCAGCACCAGGCAATCCAACCGCACTTGATACTCATTGGATATGGCAGGAAGGACAGGCCAGATTGACTAAAAATCCATTAGAAATAAGTAATGGCAAAATTAAACTGCATGATAAACCAGGATTAGGCATTGAATTAGATATGCAACAAATTATGAATGCTCATGAATTACATAAAAAATTAGCAAATGGCGCACGTAATGATGCAATTGCAATGCAGTATTTAATACCTGGTTGGCAGTTTGATCGTAAACGACCTTGCATGGTTCGTTAAAACAGAATTAGAAAAATAGAAGAAATTTAAGAGGTTAATATTATGAGTTTATCAACGCCAATTATAACGGAAATGAATGTTTATCCGGTCGCTGGATATGACAGTATGCTACTTAATTTAAGTGGTGCACATTCACCGTATTTTACTCGGAATATTGTTATCCTGAAAGATAACTCAGGCAACATTGGTGTCGGCGAAGTACCGTGCGTCGGAACGGTTACTAAAACATTAGAAGATGCTAAACCATTAGTTGTTGGTCAATCTATTGGTCAATATAAAAATGTGATGAATCGAGTGCGCCTTCAATTTGCTGATCGTGATGTCGGTGGCCGAGGCAATCAGACATTTGATCAACGTTCAACAATTCACGTTGTTACTGCGATTGAAGCGGCAATGCTAGATTTACTTGGTAAACATTTAGGCGTTACCGTAGCATCATTACTTGGCGATGGTCAACAACGTGATGAAGTGGAAATGTTAGGATACTTATTTTATGTCGGTGATCGCAACAAAACAGATCTACCTTATCAAAGCCAAAATGATGAAAAATGCGATTGGTATCGCTTACGACATGAAGAAGCACTAACGCCTGAAAAAATTGCCCAATTGGCTGAAGCTACTTATGAAAAATATGGCTTTCGTGATTTCAAATTAAAAGGCGGTGTTTTATCAGCAGAAGATGAAGCAGAAGCGGTAATAGCAATTAAAAAGAAATTCCCAGAAGCTCGAGTAACACTTGACCCTAACGGAGGATGGCTATTAGAGGAAGCGATTCGTATAGGTAAATATTTGAAAAATACTTTGGCTTATGCAGAGGACCCTTGTGGTGCGGAACAAGGTTATTCAGGACGAGAAGTGATGGCTGAATTTCGCCGGGCCACCGGTTTACCGACTGCTACCAATATGATTGCAACTGATTGGCGTCAAATGGGACATACATTATCGTTACAATCTGTTGATATTCCATTGGCTGATCCACACTTTTGGACCATGAATGGCTCAGTTCGTGTTGCGCAAATGTGTCATGAATTTGGTTTAACATGGGGTTCACATTCTAATAACCATTTTGATATCTCTTTAGCTATGTTCACTCACGTAGGTGCCGCAGCGCCAGGCAATCCAACTGCGCTCGATACTCATTGGATTTGGCAGGAAGGTAACCAACGTTTAACTAAAGAACCATTACAAATTATCAATGGTAAAATTAAGGTGCCTGAAAAACCAGGATTAGGCATTGAAATTGATATGGATCAAGTAATGAAAGCTCATGAGTTATTTAAGAAAATGGGTCTTGGTAATCGAAATGATGCAATGGCCATGCAATATTTAATTCCTGGTTGGCAGTTTGATAATAAAAAACCATGTTTGGTTAGATAATTGAATTATTGTTGTCAAAATTAACTTGAGAATTTAAAAGGTAAATTATGAAAAAAATAACTTGCCACAACCAATTTAAGCAAGACATGTTAGAACGTAAAAAACTTATTGGTTGTTGGGCTGCTTTAGGAAATCCAATTTCAACAGAAATACTTGGTTTAGCTGGTTTTGATTGGTTATTACTGGACGGTGAGCATGCGATTAATGATGTTACCACCTTTGTACCGCAATTGATGGCATTAAAAGATAGTACTAGTGCGCCAGTAGTTCGTCCAGCTTGGAATGATCAAGTTTTAATTAAACGATTACTTGATATTGGATTTTATAACTTCTTAATTCCATATGTAGAAACGGTAGAACAAGCCAAATCAGCAGTAGCTTATACCCGCTATCCACCTGAGGGCGTAAGAGGTGTTTCTGTCTCTCATCGTAGTAATGGCTTTGGCACTATTACTGATTATTTTACTAAAATTAATCAAAATATTTGTGTTATGGTACAAATTGAAACTCAACAAGCAGTTGATAATGTTGAGGAAATAACTGCAGTTGATGGTATTGATGGTATTTTTGTTGGACCAAGTGATCTTTCTGCTTCACTGGGTCATTTTGGCAATCCGAAACATCCTGAAGTGCAAGCAGCGATAAAACATGTTTTTGAGGTTGCTAAAGCACAAGGTAAAGCGTGCGGTATTTTGGCGCCGATTGAAGCTGATGCTCATCATTATATAGAAATGGGGGCAACATTCGTTGCTGTAGGTAATGATCTTGGTTTGTTAAGAAGTTCAACTCAAGCATTAGCAGATAAATTTTTAAAGTAACGAATACTATTTTAGTCGTAAAAAAAGGAGAGTAAAATGAAAGTTGGTTTTATTGGTTTAGGTATTATGGGTAAACCGATGAGCAAAAACCTGTTAAAAGCAGGTTATTCATTAGTAGTTTGTGATAAGAATCAATCTGCAGTAGACGAAGTAGTAGCTGCAGGGGCACAAAGTGCCGTAAATGCTAAAGAAGTCGCTAAACTTTGTGATGTGATTATTACTATGTTACCAAATTCGCCTCATGTAAAAGAGGTTGTATTAGGTGAGGATGGAATAATTGATGGTGCTAAACCAGGTACTACGATTATTGATATGAGTTCAATTGCACCGCTGGCAAGTCGTGAAATTCATGATGAAGTCGTTAAAAAAGGATTGGCAATGTTAGATGCGCCAGTGAGTGGTGGTGAACCTAAAGCAATTGATGGTACTTTATCGGTCATGGTAGGTGGTGATAAAGCTATCTTTGATAAACATTATGACATCATGAAAGCCATGGCAGGCTCAGTGGTTTACACCGGTGAAATTGGTGCTGGTAATGTAACTAAATTAGCAAATCAAGTCATTGTTGCTTTGAACATTGCGGCTATGTCAGAAGCATTAGTTTTAGCAACTAAAGCTGGTGTAAATCCAGAGTTAGTTTATCAAGCAATTCGCGGTGGATTAGCTGGAAGTACTGTACTAGATGCTAAAGCGCCAATGGTTTTAAATCGTAATTTTAAACCTGGCTTCAGAATTGATTTACATATCAAAGATTTACAAAATGCTTTAGATACTTCTCATGGTGTTGGCACATCATTGCCATTAACTGCATCTGTGATGGAAATGATGCAAGCCCTAAAAACTGATGGTTTGGGTGATTGTGATCATAGTGCATTAGCACGTTACTATGAGTCTTTAGCAAAAATAGAAATTAAATAATAAGGTTAAGATTGAGTATGGCGACATACTCAATACTTTGACTAATTGCATAAGGATAGATATGAAAATTGTCATTGCTCCTGATTCTTTTAAAGAAAGCCTGAGTGCTATTGAGGTAGCTAATATAATTAAAAATGGATTTTTAAACGTATACCCACAGGCTGAATACTTTTTGATTCCGGTTGCTGATGGTGGTGAAGGTACTGTTGATGCGATGGTTGATGCATTAGATGGTAATAAAATCACAGTATCGATTACCGACCCATTAGGTGAAAAAGGTTTGGCTTTTTATGGTATTTCAGGAGATGGACAAACAGCTGTAATTGAAATGGCCGCGGCAAGCGGACTTGAACGAGTTCCAGTTAATAAACGAGATGCGAAAATCACGACTTCATATGGTACTGGAGAATTAATCAAAGATGCACTAGATAAAGGTTGTAAAAAATTTATTATTGGTATTGGTGGGAGTGCTACCAATGATGGTGGCGCTGGCATGTTACAGGCTCTAGGTGTTAAGCTTCTTGATAAAGCCGGTAATCAAATTGGTTATGGTGGTGCTTCATTAAGCGAGCTTGATAAAATTGACATCAGTGAAATTGACCACAGAATTAAATTCTGTGATTTCGAAGTTGCTTGTGATGTTACTAATCCTTTGACTGGTGCGAATGGAGCTTCATTTATATTTGGTCCGCAAAAAGGCGCAACACAAGACGATGTTCGTTTACTTGATAAAAATTTGAAACATTTTGCTCAAGTAATAAAACGTAGCTTTAATATGGATATTGAATTTACCCCAGGGACGGGAGCTGCTGGTGGAATGGGGGCTGCTTTATTAGCATTTATGAATGCTAAATTAAGACCTGGAATTGAAATTATTACTGAAGCACTAAATCTAGATAAGCTTATTTCTAATGCAGATTTAGTTATTACCGGTGAAGGACGATTAGATCATCAGAGTATCAATGGTAAAGTACCAGTAGGGGTTGCTAGTATTGCCAAAAAATACCAAAAACCAGTAATTGCTATTGTTGGTAGTTTGGGTGACAAGGCCGAAACCATTTATCCTTATGGTATTAATGCCATGTTTAGTATTTTAAGCAAAGTTGCGACTTTGTCGGAAGTGCTAGAACCGGCAATGGCAGAAGCAAATCTTTATCAAACCTCGATGAATATTGCTTTAACACTTAATTTAGGTAGTAACCTTAAATAGTCATAAATACCCTTTATCAGTATTCTGATAAAGGGCATCATAATTATATTATCGTTTAAGTGCTGACAAAGATCTGCGAATAATAAGACAACAGATCGTAATGAAAACAAATAATCCTAAATATTGAGACATATCGCCTAAGTCAGGGAATATTGCCAGAGGTGCATCTCCACCACCATTAGTGATGCTAATAACAATCACAATGGCAAGTATAACACCAACTAAGCTTTCACCGACGATTAAGCCTGATGCAATTAAAGACGCTTTACGGTCTACTTTTTTGAACTCAATTTCTGGATCTAAATTTAGTTTTTGTGCTTTTGCATATGCTTGACGTTTTACTATCCATGATAATAATGAACCAGTAAATATAGCCAATGTAATACTTGGTGGTAAGTAAATACCTAATCCGATAGCTAAAGCAGGTAGACGGAATTTAGTTTTCTTTTTGGCTAAAATTAGGTCAATGATAATAACTGTTGCGCCTACAGCTAAACCTATCAAGATCATTGTCCAATCTAGATTATGAGAAAAAATTCCTTTAGCAATGGTCGTCATCAAAGTTGCTTGAGGCGCGGCTAATACTTGGGTAGGATCCATATTTGTACGAGGAACCGCACCAGTAAAACCATAAGCGTTATAGAGTATTTCAAGAATAGGGGCAATGACAATAGCACCGACAACACAACCAATTAAAAGGGCTACTTGTTGTCGCCATGGCGTGGCATGAACTAAATAACCTGTTTTCAAATCTTGTAAATTATCATTTGAAATACATGCAATTGATAGCACAACACTAGTTGTAAATAGGGCTAATGCAGTGATAAAGTCAGTTCCTTCGACAGAGGATAACATACCATGTGTTTCACTTAAGCCAAGTAATATTAGTGAAATAGCAATAGCGGCAACAATGGCAATACCTGATATAGGACTGGCTGAAGAACCAACTAAACCAGCCATGTAACCACAGGCAGCTGCAACTAAAAATCCCATAATAAATGCAAATAAAACTGCACAAATTACTAGTAACCAAGCAATACCAGTTGATAAACCGCTATCAGAAATAAAAGAGTGAAAGGTTGCAACTAAGATAATTAGCATGCCAGCCATAATGATAAAAATTGTTTTTGGCGACAAATCTCTATCTGTTCGCTCAATATCATTTACAGAAATATCAGAGCGAAGTGTTTTTAATGATGTTTTTAAACCCTCAATAACTGGTTTGATTAAAGTCAGTAATGTCCAGACTGCAGCAATTGCTATGGTACCTGCACCGATAAAACGAATATCTGTTGCCCACATTCCCATTGCTATTTTAGATAAAGGTTGCGAGGTATCATAATCTGTTAGCGCACTTAGGATTGGAATACCAAATCCCCAAGCTATAATGGTTCCGATTAATACCGCAATTCCTGAAATAATACCAATTAGGTAGCCAGCGCTGAGTAACGCTAATGAAAATCCCATTGGGATCTGAAATATCGATTTACCACCTGTAAACCAATAAGCAGTACTATCAGACAATAAACGAAATCCATTAGTAAATAAGCTCACTGTAGAGGCAATAATACCGCCAAATACAATATCCTTTAATCCATCATTTGCTTCTTTATCGTCAGTTTTCGAACCGGCTTTTAATATTTCAGCAGCAGCGACACCTTCTGGATAAGGTAAATCACTTTTTACTACCATAACATGACGTAATGGTATAGAAAATAATACTCCTAACATGCCGCCAGCAGCGCAAACCGCAAAAGTTAACCAGAAAGGAAAATTACTCCAATATCCCATCATTAATAAACCAGGCATAACGAAAATGACAGATGATAAAGTTCCAGCAGCAGAAGCTTGAGTTTGCACCATATTATTTTCTAAAATTGTCGATCCTGAAAATAATCGTAAAATAGCCATGGAAATGACGGCGGCAGGAATGGCTGATGAAAAAGTTAATCCGACTTTCAAGCCTAAATAGACATTGGAGGCTGTAAAGACGATAGTAATTAAAGCACCAAGAATGGTACCGCGTAGTGTAAGTTCTCGTAAATTATTCATACTACCTATATATTAAAGTTAAATTGATAGCCTGTTATTATATACTTAATTATGCTTTATCTGCTATAAAATCTACGATTAAGCTCAGATTTAGCTTCTTTTCATCGGTTTATTCACTGCAAGCTACTTTTATTTTAAACATTAAAATTTAAGCAAAATATCCATATTAAAGATTAGTAACTGAATAATTATGCTATGCTGGTTATATTCTTAATCATTAATCAATTGTGAGAAAAATGTTAAGCGAATTAAAACGATTGCAGGATATTACTAAAAAGTTGCGCAACCCTATTGATGGCTGTGAATGGGACAGCAAACAAACTTTTGACTCGTTAAAATCCTATACTTTAGAAGAGACCTATGAAGTCTTAGATGCAATTGATAGACAAGATATGGTTGAACTTAAAAGTGAACTGGGTGACCTACTGTTTCAGATTGTGTTTTATGCGGATTTAGCCAACGAACAAGGTTTGTTTAATTTTGATGATATTTGTCAATCAGTGACTGATAAATTGATAAGCCGTCATCCGCATATTTTTTCAAATAATATGAGTAAACCAAATTGGGAACAGCTTAAACAACAAGAACGTGATAAGCGGGAGCAATATTCGCTATTAGATGATATCCCCAATGCTATTCCGGCATTAATGAAGGCTGAAAAAATCCAAAAACGTTGTGAATCAGTTGGATTTGATTGGACTGAACTACAACCAGTTATAGCTAAAGTTAAAGAAGAACTTAATGAAGTTGAACAAGAATTGGCACAATCAACTATTGAGCAATCAAAAGTTGCAGAAGAAATGGGCGACCTGTTGTTTGCTACCGTCAATTTGGCAAGACATCTAAAAGTTAAATCAGAGTTATGCTTACAAAATGCTAATAACAAATTTATTAGGCGATTTAAACAAGTTGAATTGCTACTAAAGCAAAAAAATCGCAATTTAGTTGATGCAACACTTGAAGAAATGGAAGATGCATGGCAAATTGTCAAGCAAACAGAAAAATCATCTAGCGAAGTAAATAAAAATGACTGAACAAAAAAATGAATTATATCAAGAAATAGAGGCTTGGTCTCAAAATGCTATTTTACATAGCCCAACTTGGAGTATTAATCAATTAGATTACTCGGAAAAGAGTATTACTGTTATTGAAATGATTATTGGTGAAATGGCAGATAAAAGCTTTGGTCTTCCTGAAGAACAACTCAATATGATTTCACAAGAATATGGCTGTTATTTATTATTAACTGCACATAAATTATATGGTGGTCAGTTTTATTGGAATCAAGAATTAGAACAACCAATGTTAATTTGCTGTGAACCTGATTCGACCATAGCATTATTAACATGGAATAAAGTAAAAGGGCGTTTATTAGGCGATAAAACTGATCATATCGCTTATTTTCTAGATGAATTTGGCAAAGCAGTTTTTCAACCAGAAAAAGGTACCAATTTAGTTTATCTATAAATCACATTTGCAATAAATATGATTAAAAAAAGTTGCTAAACAGATAAGTTTTCCGACTTTAATAAATTTTGTTAAAAGGAGTTCTAAGTATGAACTATACACTTTATATTGGTAATAAAAACTACTCAACATGGTCTATGCGACCTTGGGTTGTATTAAAATATTTTGATATTCCTTTTAACGAAAAGCTAATTAAATTTGATAGTTTTGCTGATGATTCTTTGTTCAAAAGAACGATGTTCTCAGTTTCAAAATATGGCACGGTACCAATTCTCATTGATGATGATCTAGTAATAAGCGATTCTTTAGCTATTTGTGAATATTTGGCTGAAAAGCACAATGATTTAGCACTATGGCCGACTGATAGCAAAAAGAGGGCAATTGCTCGAAGTTTAGTGGCAAAAATGCATTCTGGATTTCAAGCTATTCGAAATTATTTGCCAATGAATATTGAGGCACAATTACCGGAAATAGGACAAATAATTTTACGAGATCACCAAGATGTAAAAAAAGAAATCATGTTTTTAGATGAGCTATTATCTTCGTTATTAACTTCAAAAAATTCAGATGGTGACTATTTGTTTGGTGATTTTAGTATAGCTGATGGATTTTATGCCCCTTTATGTTTAAGACTAAAAAATTATCATATAGCAACAAGTTCAGTTCTTAGCGATTATATTGATACTATTTGTAAAACTAAAGGTGTGAAAGATTGGATAGCAGATGCATTGCAAGAACAATCTTTTGTAGCCATGGATGAACCTTATCGTATACGCAGATAATTAAGCATTGCTGGAAATAATATGAAAATACCATCCCATCTAACTCAATATGCTATGGACATTATCGAAGATGAGTCCAATGGGGTAACATCTTTTTCTCTTCAGTCATCAACTAAAGAGCAATGGTTTGACATCTATTATTATGGTGAATTAGAAAATGGTTATATTACAGGGGTAGAACCGTCTTTCGCAAATATTAAAATTGTTGCAAAATCTACTAACAGTAAAGAAAAAATATTACTATTTGATGAAACTGAACATGGTTATAACGCAATGTTTTGTGATAGTCATTCTGATGAAGAAAAAGCGAATAGATTACTTGAAAAATTTAATGTTCCATCGTCAAAATAAAATTAACAATTGGTTATAGTATTGACTATGATTCAGAAAAAGAACTTTATGAGTTTGATGAACAAGGTAATGTAATATTGCTTGATGGGCGAAAAATAGCTTGGCAACAACTACTTTGTGACGGCATTGACTGGTTATCAATTATATTAATTGACGAAACTGGCAATGAACAAGTGATAGTGGATGCAGAGCTGTCTTAACAGTGATATCTATTTTATTGTCGAAACTGAACTATCACTGAAATAAATTTCTTTGCCATTAAAAAACCCGCTTGTATTGAAGCGGGTTTGATTTTTTAAACAATGATTAGTGATTACACTTCTAAGTAATCCAAGATTCCTTCAGCAGCTTTACGCCCTTCACTAATTGCCGTAACGACTAAATCAGAACCGCGTACCGCATCACCGCCAGCAAAGATTTTGGCATTGGTGGTTTGGTATCCTTTGATTTCTGGTGCTATTATTCTACCTCTATCATCAAAATCAACACCATGCTCAGCTAACCATGGCATAGCATGTGGTTTAAAACCAAATGCCATAACTACCGCATCAGCGGGAAGTACAAATTCTGAACCTTCGACAATCACTGGTGAACGACGGCCTTTTACATCTGGTTCACCAAGCTCGGTTCTGACCATTTTTACCCCAGTAACTTGGCCGCCATTATTGATTTCTATACTAAGAGGTTGCACATTAAATTGGAATTGTACGCCTTCTTCTTTAGCATTTTTTACTTCACGTTTAGATCCCGGCATGTTAGCTTCGTCACGACGATAGGCGCAAGTTACTTCAGTTGCACCCTGACGGATAGAAGTTCGAACACAATCCATTGCGGTATCTCCACCACCTAAGACCACGACACGTTTATTTTTCATGTCTATATATGGAGTATCTTCGGTTTGTTGATGTTGCATAATATGCTTAGTATTGGTAATTAAGAATGGTAATGCATCATAAACGCCATTAGCATCTTCATTTTCAAGCCCTGCACGCATTGATTGATAAGTACCCGCACCGACAAAGATAGCATCAAATTCATTGATAAGATCAGCTAATTGTACGGTTTTGCCGACTTCAGTATTTAGACGGAATTCAATCCCCATTTCGGTAAAGATGCGTCTACGATTAATTAAGACTTCTTTGTCTAATTTGAAGGCAGGGATACCGAAAGTTAATAAACCACCAATTTCTGGATGGCGATCGAAAACGACGGGTGTAATACCATTACGAACTAATACATCAGCACAAGCAAGACCTGCTGGGCCCGCGCCGATTATTGCGACTCTTAAGCCGGTTTTTTCAACATTAGATAAGTTTGGTTTCCAGCCCATTTTGAATGCTTCATCAGTAATATAACGTTCAATATTACCGATGGTTACGGCACCAAATTCAGCATTTAAGGTACAAGATCCTTCACACAGGCGATCTTGTGGACAAACTCGACCACATACCTCAGGTAAACTATTAGTTTGGTGAGATAATTCAACAGCCTCTAAAATTTTCCCTTCATTGACCAATTTTAACCAATTTGGAATGTAATTATGGACTGGGCAGCGCCATTCACAATAAGGGTTACCACAAGCAAGGCAACGATCTGCCTGTGCTTGAGATTGCGAAGCTGAAAAGCCTTCATAAATTTCTACAAATTCAATTTTACGAATGTTTAGCGATTTTTTAGGCGGATCGACACGTTGTAAATCGATAAACTGATAAACATTTTGACTCATATCGTGTTTTCTCCTTACTGTGCCTGAACACGTAGTTCAGCTGTTGAGCGACTACGGTGACCTAATAATGCTTTAACATCGCTAGATTTTGGTTTAACTAATACAAATTGTTTAGCAAAATCTTCCCAATTAGCTAATATTTCTTCAGCCCAAGTTGAATGGGTGAGTTGTGCGTGCTCCATAATTAAACCACGTAAGTGTTCTTCATGAATTGAATAGTCAGCAACATCTAACATTTCGACCAACTCTTTATTGATTCGCTTATGTAAATCGCCATCAGTATCTAAAATATAAGCAAAACCACCGGTCATACCAGCACCAAAGTTAACGCCTGTTTTACCTAAAACACAGACAATACCGCCAGTCATATATTCACAGCCATTATCACCAATGCCTTCAACCACACTTATAGCGCCTGAGTTACGTACTGCAAAACGTTCACCTGCTCGGCCAGCAGCAAATAATTTACCACCAGTGGCACCATATAAACAGGTATTACCTGCAATGGTCGCTTCATGGCTTAAAAATGCCGAACCTTGTGGTGGACGGATGACAATACGACCGCCAGCCATGCCTTTACCAACATAGTCGTTGGCATCGCCAGTCAGCGTTAAATCAACACCTCCTGCATTCCATACACCAAAGCTTTGTCCTGCAGTACCGTTGAAATTCAAGGATATAGGGGATGTGACTAAACCTTGATCGCCATATTTTTTAGCAATATAACCAGATAAAGTTGTACCAACAGAACGATCAGTATTTTGAATGTCAAAGTAGAAGCTTTTACTTTGACGATTATCCACTGTTTGTTGTGCTTGGGTTATAATCTCTTTATTCAGCACACCTTTATCAAACGGTTTATTGTCTTCAATACAGTGAACCGGTTTACCTTCTATTGGGGTTGCCGTTTCAAGCAAGCTTGATAGATCCAGTTTCTGTTGTTTTGCAGTAATGCCATCAAGTTCAAGAAGTAAATCTGTACGACCGATTAAATCAACGATTCGACTAACGCCTAGTTCAGCCATAACTTCACGAGTATTACGTGCAATAAAACGGAAATAGTTCATCGCTTTTTCTGGTAGACCATGATAATGATCACTACGTAACTTCTCATCTTGAGTTGCAACGCCGGTTGCACAGTTATTAAGATGACAAATACGGAGGTATTTACAACCCAATGCAACCATTGGTCCAGTACCAAAACCAAAGCTTTCAGCACCTAAAATTGCCGCTTTAACAATATCTGCACCAGTTTTTAGGCCACCGTCAACTTGTAAGCGTATTTTGTGACGTAAACCATTAGCAACTAATGATTGTTGGGTCTCAACTAAACCTAGCTCCCATGGTGATCCAGCATATTTAACCGAAGTTAACGGACTGGCTCCAGTACCGCCGTCGTAACCTGAAATAGTGATTAAATCAGCATAGGCTTTGGCAACACCGGTTGCGATAGTACCTACTCCCGGTTCAGAAACTAACTTAACCGAAATCATTGCGGTTGGATTAATCTGTTTTAGGTCAAAAATCAATTGCGCTAAGTCTTCAATTGAATAGATATCATGATGCGGTGGCGGTGAAATTAATGTCACACCTGGTACAGAAAAACGTAATTTTGCAATATAAGGAGTCACTTTATCACCAGGTAATTGACCACCTTCGCCCGGTTTTGCTCCTTGAGCGACTTTAATTTGAATAACATCAGCACTCATTAAATAACCTGGTGTTACACCAAATCGGCCAGAGGCAACTTGTTTAATACGTGATACTTTGATTGTGTTATAACGAGCAGGATCTTCTCCGCCTTCACCTGAGTTAGAAAAGCCACCTAAGGTGTTCATTGCTTCGGCTAATGATTCATGCGCTTCTGGACTTAATGCACCAATTGACATAGCTGCCGAGTCAAATCGTTTAAATAATGACTCTTCTGGTTCCACCTGATCAAGTGTGATAGCTGCATTTTCAGGTGGATTGAGTTTTAACAGATCTCGTAAGGTTGCAGCTGGTCGATTATTTACGATATCTACATAGCGCTTATAATCTTCATAATTACCATTATTTACCGCTTTTTGTAGTGATTGTACTACATCAGGATTGTAAGCATGGTATTCACCGCCATGCACAAATTTCAACAAGCCACCTTGTTCTAATGGTTTACGCCGTAGCCATGCTTTCTTAGAAAGATTGAACTGATCTTGAGCGAAATCATCAAAATTGGCACCACTAATACGGCTAGTTACTCCTTGGAAACAAAGTTCAACCACTTCTTCATTTAGACCTACGGCTTCAAATAGTTTAGAACAGCGGTAAGAGGCAACTGTTGAAATGCCCATTTTGGACATGATTTTGTATAAGCCTTTGTTAATGCCATTGCGATAATTAAGAATTGCTTCTCGATAAGACTTATTCACAGTTCCATTATCTACCATTTGAGCTAGGGTTTCATAGGCTAAATATGGATAGATTGCTGTTGCACCAAAGCCAAGTAACACAGCGAATTGATGTGGATCTCGACAACTTGCTGTTTCAACAATGATATTGGCATCACAGCGCAAGTTCTTTTCCACTAAACGTTGTTGTACAGCACCGACCGCCATTGGCGCAGGAATTGGTAAACGATCAGGAGCAATATTTCTATCTGATAAAATCAGTAATACTGTTCCTGCACGTACTTTTGCTTCGGCATCACCACATAATTGTTCAATTGCGTCACGTAAACTACCGTCAATTTCATATGTGATATCAAGCGTTTCTGATTTGTAATAACGTGATTCTAAAGTAGTTAATTGTTTAAAATCAGAATGAACCAATACTGGATATTTAAATGCAACCCGATGTGCCTGACCTTCTGCTTCGGCAAATACATTCATCTCACGACCGATACTAGTCGACAGCGACATGACATGTGCTTCGCGTAATGGATCTATTGGTGGATTGGTTACCTGAGCAAATTTTTGTCGGAAGTAGTCATAAATTAATCGGGGACGACTTGATAACACGGCAAATGGTGTATCATCGCCCATTGAGCCAGTTGCTTCTTGACCGTTTTCACCTAGAACTCGAATACATTGGTCGAGCTCTTCGGCACTATAACCAAATTGTTTTTGGTAAGTTGCAAGTAATGTATCATCATAATCACGAGAACCGATATCATCATCAGGAAGATCTTCAAATGGGATCAGACGTTTTACATTTTTAGTCATCCATTCTTTATATGGATGACGTTTTTGTAAATCATTATCGGTTTCTGAAGATTGTAAAATGCGACCTTCTTCAGTATCAATTACCAGTAATTCGCCCGGACCAACTCGCCCTTTGGTGACGACTTCATCTGGTTGATAGTCCCAAATACCGATTTCTGAAGCACAAGTGATGAGTTTATCTGTAGTAATAACATAACGAGCAGGACGTAAACCATTACGGTCTAAGTTACACGCAGCATAACGACCATCTGACATAACGATACCAGCAGGCCCGTCCCATGGTTCCATATGCATGGAGTTAAAATCAAAGAAAGCTCGTAAATCCTCATTCATATCTGGATTGTTTTGCCATGCTGGTGGTACTAGTAAACGCATCGCACGGACAATATCCATACCACCGACTAAAAATAGTTCCAGCATATTATCTAGCGAGCTTGAATCAGAACCGGTGACATTAACAAATGGTGCCGCATCTTGTAAATCTGGAATCAATGGTGTTTTAAATTTGTAAGATCGCGCTTTTGCCCATTGCCGATTACCTTCAATAGTATTGATCTCACCATTATGGGCTAAATGTCTAAAAGGTTGAGCAAGTGGCCAACGCGGTACAGTATTGGTTGAGAAACGTTGATGGAATAAACAGATTGCTGTTTCCATACGAATATCTGCCAAATCTAAATAGAATCGAGGTAAATCTTTTGGCATACATAAGCCTTTATAGATATTAACCTGATTTGAAAAGCTACAGACATAAAACGTATCATCTTGTACTCGTTTTTCAATACGACGGCGTACCATATACAAGCGACGTTCTAAATCGATTTTGGTCCAGCCGGCAGGTGCATTGACAAATACTTGCTCAATTCTTGGTAGTGATGAGAGTGCAATTTCACCAAGCACACTTTTATCAATTGGTACTTCTCGCCAACCTAAAACATATAAGGTTTCTTCTGCTAGCTCTTCTTCGACAATTTTACGGCTAGCTTGCGCTTCTGTTTCATCTTGACTTAAAAATAGCATGCCAACGGCATAATTAGCTGCTAAGCGCCAACCTGCGTCCTCGGCGACTAATCGGAAAAATCGATCTGGTTTTTGCATTAAAAGACCACAGCCATCACCGGTTTTACCATCCGATAATATGGCACCACGGTGTTGCATGCGAGCAAGTCCGTGAATTGCGGTACGCACCACTTTGTGACTTGGTTGCCCTTCAATGTGAGCAATTAAACCAAATCCGCAGTTATCTTTTTCATGATGCTGGTTATATAACATATCATTGCCTCAAATTCATCGTTATTATTTTTTGTGAAGGTATAGGCATTAATCCCATATTAGGTGTGAAGGTAATTAAAAATAAGTTTTAGGTCAAATAAATATTATTTATAAGTCAATATTTTAATCACTTAACACATATATATTAATGAAGCTTATATCT